>CAMLRH010000005.1 GCA_946482375.1 uncultured Caulobacteraceae bacterium
AAGACGGCCGCCGTGGACCTGAAGGCGCTCTAGGCGCTTCTAGGATACCGACATTCCGGGCGCCGGTTCCTCACGGGATCGGCGCCCGTTTTCGTTTCTGGCTGACGCCCATTGCGCGATGGCGACGCCGAGAAGCGCGAGCGCCGCGCCCGTCGCCTGCATGCCGTTGACGGCCTCGGCGAACAGCAGCCAGCCGAGGAAGGCGGCGACGACGGGCTGGATCAGCACGACGACCGAGGCGGTTGCGGCCGGTAGCCGTCCCAGCGCCCAGGCGATTGCGCCCTGCCCGCCAACGTGAACCAGCGCGAGGCCCAGGCACGCTCCCCAGCCGCCGAGGCTCTCGGGCGTCACGTCCTCGCCGAGGGCCAGCATGGCGACGCCAAGCGCGACCACGCCCACGAGGCTGGACCAGAACATGATGGCGGCCGCGCCCCGGGTGTCACGGGCAGCCCGCACGCAGAGGAAGTAGCCCGCGTACCAGACGGTGGTCAGCAGCGAGAGAAGGTCGCCCAGCGCCGGGTTGGTCCCGATCGCGGGGGCGCCCGACGAGCGAGCCATGGCGACGACGATGGCGCCGACGACCCCCAGCGCCAGGCCGACGACGAAGGCCCGGGCCGGCCGTTCCCTGAACAGCCACCAGCCGACGATGGTTACGGCGATGGGCGTCAGGTTGCACAGCACCGTCGCGTTCATCACCGACGTCATGGCGATGCCGTAGTGCCAGAAAGCCAGGTCGAAGGCGAAGAAGACCCCCGCCAGCGCCATCACGCGGTTCGGCCCGCCCGCTGGCGCGCCCGTCCGGAATGTCAGCAGGGCCAGCAGTGGCAGCGCCAACATCAGCCGCCAGAAACCGGCCGCCGCCGGCCCGGTCTCGGTCAGCCGCACGAAGATGGGGGTGAGCCCAAGCGACACCGCGCCGACGAGAAGCGCGGCAAGGGCCGAGGCTCGCGAGGCGGGGTTCATGGCGCCTTTTGCAGCGATGTGGCGAGATTGGGAAGGTCTCAGATGTAACTACCCCGCTCATCCCGGCTTTCGCCGGGATGAGCGGAATTATGGAAGGCCGAACTCCGCCCACAGCTCCTCAGGCGTAACGCCGCTCGCACGCAGTTCCCCCAGCGTCTGCGCCTTGTCGCGTTTGGCGAGGCGCTTGCCGTCGGGGCCGGTGAGCAGGCGGTGGTGGCGGTAGACCGGCGTCGGCAGCTCCAGCAAGGCCTGCAGCAGGCGCTGGATGTGGGTGGCTTCGAACAGGTCCTCGCCCCGGATGACGTGGGTGATCCCCTGCAGGGCGTCGTCGACCACGACGGCGAGATGATAGGCGACACCGACATCCTTTCGCGCCAGCACCACGTCGCCGGCGAGGTCCGGCTCGGCGCGCACCGTCCCTCGCGTCTCGTCGATGAAGGTAAGACCCGACCAGTTGGGCAAAGCTGCCCGCGCGGCGTCCAGCGACAGCCGCCAGGCGTAGGCGCGGCCTTCGTCGAGGAAGCGTTCCTCCTCGCGCGGGTGCAGGCGTTCGCCCCGGAACGCTTCGGGCAGACCGTGGGGCGCGCTCTGGATCTCCGCCAGCTCCTTGCGGGTGCGAAAGCAGCGGTAGAGCAGGCCGCGATCCTTCAGCCGCTCCAGCGCCGCCTGATAGTCGGCCAGATGTTCCGATTGGCGGCGGACGGGCTGTTCCCATTCGAGGCCCAGCCAGCCGAGGTCCTCGTAGATCGCCGCCTCGTATTCCGGACGGCAGCGAGCGGTGTCGATGTCCTCGACGCGCAGGAGGAAGCGGCCGCCCGCCGCGCGCGCGGCCTCAAACGCCGTCAGCGCCGAGAAGGCGTGGCCCTTGTGCAGGTAGCCGGTCGGGGAGGGGGCGAAGCGGGTGACGAACACCGCGCCTTCTTAGTCGGGCCGGGCGAGTCTGGCGAACATGCCGAGGTGGGCGAGAACGGCGCGCAGGAAGCCCTCTTCGCCGCCCAGCTCCGCCTTCAGCGGCGTGAACTGGGCGAAGGCGGTCATTTCGGCGAGGCCGTGGGCGGCGCACCAGGCGGCGATGGTGCCAAGCTCGATGTCCATGTCGGAAACGTCCGGCCCGGCGACGTCGCGGAAGGTCTCGCGGACCAGGCAGTAGGCGCTCTCTTCGTCCTCGCGCATGTCCTCGGGCAGGGAGTCCTTGTCGCGCGAGCGTTCGTACATGACGCGATAGAGGGCGGGGTTGTCGCGGGCGAAGCAGACATAGGCGACGCCGAGCTCAGTCACGACGATGGCGTCCTGACTGGCCTTGGCCCTGGCTTCCGACAACGCCTTGCCCAACGCGTCCCAGCCTTCGTGAGCGACGGCGTCGAGCAGTTCGCCCTTGTCCTTGAAGTGGTGGTAGGGCGCCGCCGGGCTCACGCCCGCCTCACGCGCCACCGCGCGAAGAGAAAGAGCGCTGGGGCCGTCGGCCTCGAGTATCCGTCGGGCGGCGTCGACGAGACCGCGGCGCAGGTCGCCATGGTGATACGGGCGGGCTTCGGCTGCGACAGCGTTCATGGCTTCCTGTTGTTTCCTCGGCCGTTTCCCCACGGGCGCGGGGCTTTCAGCTTCTCTGATGACGCTCACCATAAAATTATATCCGAACGATGTAAAGATTGATGTTGACACCGTTCAGATGGATGCTATCTAAGCATCGTCCAGATCGGACAAGCCCCGCTCCCCCGGGGTTGGCAAGGGGGGCCTCGCAAGGGGTCCAGAACTCAAGGATGTGTGTCATGACCCTCACCCGTTTCGAACGTCTCTTCGACCGTTCAGCCGCTGTGTTCCTGCTTTTCCTCGGCCTCTCCACGGCCGGCGCCACCGCGCTGATCGGCGTCTAAGTGTCAGACCCGGACCCCCACCGCCCCAATCACGCGACTTGCGACGGGGCGGTGGGTAGGGTCTGAAGGGGCGTGAACCCGCCCCAGCCAAACGCGCCGACTCCGGACCTGATCCGACAGGCGCGCGAACATCTGGCAGCCGCCGATCCGGCCATCGCCGCGCTCCATGCGGTGACCCCGGATTTCGAATGGCGCCTCCGGCCCGCCGGCTACGCGGGCCTCGTCAAATTCATCGTCGAACAGCAGGTTTCCACCGCCGCGGCCGCCAGCATCTGGCGCCGTCTGGAGGAGGGGGTCGGCGAGATCGCCCCTCACCGCGTGCTGTCCTTCGACGAGGAAGGGCTGAAGGCCTTCGGCCTCTCGCGTCCCAAAGCCCGCTACGCCCGCGAGATCGCCACGGCCCACATCGAGGGCCGCGTCGACTTCGACACCCTGCATCACCTCGACGACGCCGAGGCGGTCGCGGCCCTCACCTCGCTGAAGGGCGTCGGCCGCTGGACGGCCGAGACCTACATGATGTTCTGCCACGGCCGGCTGGACGTCTTTCCGGGCGGCGATGTCGCCCTGCAGGAAGCCATGCGCTGGGCCGACCGGGCCGAGGTCCGCCCCACCGAAAAGGAAGCCTACGTCCGCGCCGAGGCGTGGCGGCCCTACCGAGGCGTCGCCGCCCACCTGTTGTGGCGTTGCTACGGCGGCGTGAAGAGAGGTGAAATTTCCCTCCCCTTCATGGGGAGGGAAGACGAGGCGTAAGGCTCGTCGGGTGGGGGAGTGTCGCTTCAGCCCCACCCGTCTCGCTTCGCGAGCCACCCGCTCCATGAAGGGGAGGGAGAATGGCTTGGCCGTTACTCCTAAAGGCGTATCCTAGGCTTGAGCGTCGGGATCGGTGCTGATTCCCGCGCGCTCCTCGGGAAGGAGGCCGCGTCTTCAGTCCGGTAGCTTGCTTTTCCTTAGAGGCCGCCGATGCAGGTGCTTAACCGCCCGCCGTCGGGATGGCCCGCGCTGGTGCTGAACGCGGACTTCCGCCCGCTCAGCTACTACCCCCTGTCGCTTTGGCCCTGGCAGGAGGTGGTCAAGGCTGTGTTCCTCGACCGGGTCGAGGTGGTCTCGACCTACGACAAGATCATTCATTCCCCTTCGTTCGAGATGCGGCTGCCGAGCGTGGTCTCGCTCAAGCAGTATGTCGCCCAGGACCGGCCGCCCGCCTTCACCCGCTTCAACCTGTTCCTGCGCGACAGCTTCAGTTGCCAGTACTGCGGCGCGGGCGAGGAGCTGACCTTCGACCACCTGATCCCGCGCTCGCGGGGTGGGCGCACCACCTGGGACAACATCGTCACCGCCTGCGCCCCCTGTAACCTGCACAAGGGCGGCCGCACGCCGAAGGAAGCCCACATGCACCCGTCGCGGTATCCCTACCGCCCCAGCATGTTCGAGCTGCAGGATCACGGCCGCCGCTTCCCGCCCAACCACCTGCACGAAAGCTGGCTCGACTACCTCTACTGGGACATCGAACTGGAGGCTTAGGTCGGTTCCAACAATACCGTTTCCCCGGCGAAGGCCGGGGCCCAGCCTGACGCGCAGACGTTGGTTGGATGGGCTCCGAGCCCTTGGAGACCGCTTCAGCGCCTTTCCATCTGGATCCCGGCCTTCGCCGGGACAATCGGAATTGAGCGCGGGCTGTGGCGGCGCCTTCCGCTAAGCCGCCGTTTTCCGCCGGCGCAGCCAGTACTCGACCGCGATGACCGTCAGCGCGACGATGCCGAGCTGGATCAGCACGGCGGCCGGGGCCGACGGTTCGCCGCTCGGCATCTTCAGCGTCAGGGGTTCGACGAGCGTCGTGATGGCGAGGTTGTTGGCCAGGTGCGCGCCCGCCGCGAACTCCAGGCCGCCGAGCCTCAGCCCGATCCAGCACCAGCCCATGCCCATAGCGGCGCGCACCAGGAAGGCGCCGGGATCGGGGTCCACGTGGATCAGCGAAAACAACACGCCGTTGACGATCAGCAGGATGGGGATGCTGCGGGTGAACGCGCTCGTCTGCTGCAGCAGCCAGCCGCGGAAGATCATTTCTTCGGCCAGCGCCGCCAGGAACAGGAAGAAGGCGGCGATACCGATGTAGCCCAGCGCCTCGGGAAGCGTACCGCGCAGCACCGGCGGGCTCAGCGTTTCCGAGCCCAGCGCCAGTTCGGCGAGGATCGCCAGGACGACGACGGGCGCGGCGACCAGAATGCCCGCGCCCACCAGCCGCCATCGGAAACGCGGCGCGGCGGTGATGAAGCTCCCCATCGGCCGGCGATAGAGGCGCGCGGCGAAGGCGACGATGACCACGGCGGTGGCGAAGAGGCTGAGGCCCGCCGCGGCGTACTCGAAGCTGTAGCTGAGCAGCGCCCGGTTCTCGCCGGCCTCGCCCGATAGTATTTGGGGCAGGTCGTCGATCGGCATGCCGCCGACCAGGACGGCGACGAACACGACGGCGATCACCGCGACGAAGCTGGCCAGCACGGCGAGGAAGCCGCCGACCAGCACCATCAGCAGCAGGCGCGGAATGCTCCGCTCCCGTTCGGTCACCGGGGCCAGGAAGGCCGGGGTTTCCTGCATCCGCCCCTGGCGGTCGAGAATCAGCTCGCTCATGACCTTGAGCATGGCGCCGACCGCGCAACAAAAAAGCCCCGGCGCGAGACCGGGGCTTTTCCGTTTGGCTTTGCCGCTTGGCTTAGGAGGCCGCGCCGCCCAGCTTGAAGCGGGCGCCGACCGTGATCGCATGCGCGGTGGGCTCGAATTCGAGACCCAGCACGCCAGCACCGGCTTCGTCGTCTTCTTCGTCGAAGTCGATGTCGAACTCGTTCTCCCAGGTCGCCATCTGCATGTAGCGGTAGCCCACGTCGATGGTCAGGGTGTCGTTGACCGGGAAGGCCGCGCCGGCCTTGACCTGCCAGACGGTGTCTTCGTCGTGGACGCTCTCACCGTCGATGTCGAAGGTGATGCTGCCATAGCCGACGCCAACGCCGACGTAAGGCGTAATGCCGCCGTCCATCGGGATGTCGTACAGCACGTTGGCGAAGAAGGCCGCGTGGTTCATTTCGACGTTGTCGACGTCGAGATCTTCCAGGCCGCCGAGGTCGCTCGAGTTGAACAGGAACTCGCCTTCGGCCCGGAAGCCGCCGCCGAGCACCACGCCGGCGGCCGCGCCAACGGCAAAGCCGTTGTCGATGTCGCCTTCGCCGCTTTCCTCGAAGTTCTCGTCGTCGTCGTCATCCGACACGAAGCTGATCCGGGCGTCGGCTTCGGTCGACACCGTCATGCCGGCGTTGACCTGGGCGTACCACTCGGCCGCAGCGGCCGGCATCGCAACGCCCAGCAGGGCGATGGCCGCCGTGGCGGCAAAGATAGTCTTTTTCATTGTTCCCCCTTCGATTCGGCCCTGCGTACAGGGCTGCGGGAACGTGCGGCACAGCTTGGCGCGCGGCAAGTCCTGACAGGGGTGTAAATTCGCTTTGTGCGCGAGTGTAGCGTGGCGGCAACGGGCAGCGCCAGAGTGGCCCGGCTTTCGCCGGGCCACCGGTCCCGGCGCTAGGCGCCGAGCGGGATACGCACGCCGACGGTGACGGCGTGGACGTCCGCTTCGGCTTCCAGGCTGGCGTCGCCTTCGGAGACTTCGAAGTCGGCCAGGTTCAGGTAGCGATAGCCTACGTCCCATTGGACGCCTTCTTCGGCGCCGAGGGTGGCGCCGACGCGGACCTGCCAGGCGAGGCCGGTGTCATCGGCGTCTTCGCCTTCCAGCTCGACCTGGGTGTTGCCGATGCCGACGCCGGCGCCGATGTAGGGGCGGAAATTGCCGTCCATCGGGATGTCGTAAATCACGTTGGCCAACAGGCCGAGGTGCTCGACGGACGCGTCGAGACCTTCTTCGTCGACGTCGTTGCTGGAGTAGATCACCTCAGCCTCGACCCGAACGCCGCGGAAGCCCGAACCCAGCGCGGCGCTGGCCAGCCAACCGTTCTCTAGATCGACTTCGCCCGAGCCCGAAAGGTCGCCGAAGCTTCCCTCGACGTCGGCCTGGCCCGCGGCGGAGAAGCCGAGGTTGCCCTGCGCATACAGTTCCTGAGCGGCGGCCGGAAGGGCGGCGAAAGTCATCATCGCGGCCGCGGCCGCGAAAAGAGCAGTCTTCATTGGAGGAGTTTCCCAAGTGAGCCCGCGTCAGCTGTGCGGGACGGCGCGGAAACTGGGGGGCGTCGGACTCGCGCACAACGGCCTGAATATCAACCTTGGCCGTTTGGGGTTCGCGCGTGGCCGAAATGCCACGAATAGTTTACCCGAAATGGGCCGATGCGTCCTAGATCTTCTCGCTGATCTTGATGGCGGCGCGACAGCCGGCTCGGATCACGGCCGACAGCAGGGCGTAGCCGGGCGTCTCCCGCGCGCCTTCGGCGATAGCGATGTCGCGGTGGGCCAGCTCCTCGTCGCGGAATTTCGACAGCTCGGCGGCGAGTCCGGGGTCGCGGGCCTCCAGTTCGGCGACCTGGCCGGCGTAGTGCTCCTCGATCACCGTCTCGACGGCTTCGGTGCACGCATGCGCGGCCTTTTCGCCGAGGAGTGCGGTCCCCGCTCCGACGGCGAATCCGGCCGCGCGCCATACAGGCGCGAGCAGGGTGGGGCGCACCTGGCGCTCGTTGAGCAGGGCGTCGAAGCGGGCGAGGTGTTCAGCCTCGTGGCCTTCCATTTCGGCCAATTGAGCGGCGGTGCGGTGCTTGCCCTTCGCCCCGTCGAGCACTGCGCGCTGGCCACGGTAAATGTGCACCGCGCCGAGCTCACCGGCGTGGTCGACGCGCAGGATTTCGGCCATCCGCGCGCGACGGGCATGTGGTCCGGGACGGGGCGGGACGGGTTTTTCAGTCATGCGCGCCGCCTGCGGACGGCCGCCGCGGCGCCAAGGCCAGCCAACCCAAGCGACATCAGCGAGTTCCAGTTGGCCATGGTCAAGCCCAGGAACCACCAGTTGGGCTCGTCGCAGGCTGGCGGCTTGAACTTGGCGCCGCCCAGCAGCGCGTCCAGCCCCTCGGCGGTCGCGCCGGCGCCGGTGGTCGCGCACTCGGCCGGTCCCGGCCACCATTTCCACTCGACGCCCGAGTGGTAGAAGGCGAGCCCCGCCCCATAGAGGAAGGCCGCCGCCAGCAGGGCGTCGAACGCCCAGGCGACCTTGGCGCCCTTGCCCCGCGCGAACGCGATGGTCAGCAAGGCGATGACGATGGCGACCCAGTAGACCTCCCGCTGACGCAGGCAGAGCGTGCAGGGCGCGTAGCCCAGGTTCTCGAAGATATGCGCCGTCGCCAGCATGGCCGCCGAAACGATCAGGGCGACGATGGGCCAGAAGCGTAAGGTCAGGTTGAAGGCGGCTTTCATCGCCGCGGAGCCTACAGAACGACTTTCCAGATCACCACCAGGGCGATCAGGACGACGGCCACGACGGTGGTCACCAGCGTCAGCCGCTCCTCGACGAAGTCGCGGATGGGCGGCCCGTACTGCTTGAGCAGGAAGGCGACGAGGAAGAAGCGCGCGCCGCGCGTCACCACCGAGGCGGCGATGAAGACCGGCAGGCTGAAGTGGGCCAGGCCCGAGGTGATGGTCACCAGCTTGTAGGGGATCGGGGTCAGGCCCTTGATCAGGATCACCCACAGGCCCCATTCGGCGAACCAGGCCTCGAAGGCCTCCTGACCCTCGGCGTGGCCCATCAGGCTGAGCAGCCAGTGGCCGACAGGCTCGAGGAAGTAGCCGATGGCGTAGCCGAGCAGGCCGCCCAACACCGAAGCGACCATGCAGACGAAGGCATACCAGTACGCCTTGTCCGGACGCGCCAGGCACATCGGGGCCAGCATCACGTCCGGCGGGATCGGGAAGAAGGAACTCTCCGCAAAGGAGACGGCAAAGAGGCCCTTGGGCGCGTGGCGCGACCCGGCCAGGCCCATCATCCAATCGTAGGTGCGGCGAAGCATGCAGGGGACCGACTAGCAGGCCGCCGCGTTATTGTCTCGCCCGCCCGCTTCCGATGAATGGTTTCGTTTGATACCATCTGGGCCGCCCGCCGCAGGAGGACGTCCATGACCGCCCATCCGCACTACGAGCCCCGCGACCTCGACGCCCCCAAGGACCTGTTCGAGAACCCGCTCGGCACCGACGGCTTCGAGTTCGTCGAGTTCACCTCGCCCGAGCCCGAGCGGCTGAAGGGCCTGTTCGAGCTGATGGGTTTCACCGCCGTCTCGAAGCACCGTTCGAAAAACGTGCTCCGCTTCCGGCAGGGCGACGTGAACCTGATCCTCAACATGGACCCGGTCGGTCAGGCGGCCGACTTCCGCCAGGCCCACGGCCCCTCGGCCAACGCCATGGCCTTTCGGGTGCGCGACGCGGCCCACGCCTTCAACGAGGCGGTCAAGCGCGGCGCCAAGCCTGTCGAAGGCCGCGTCGGGCCGATGGAGCTGAACATCCCGGCCATCGAGGGCATCGGCGGCTCGCACCTCTACCTCGTCGACCGCTACGGCGCGCACGACATCTACGAGGTCGACTTCGTGTCCATCGAGGGCGCGCTAGAGGCGGAAACGAAGAACGGGGTCGGCCTGACCTACCTCGACCACCTCACCCACAACGTCCAGCGCGGCAACATGGCCCAGTGGGCGGAGTTCTACGAGCGCGTCTTCAACTTCCGCGAAATCCGCTATTTCGACATCGAGGGGAAGGTGACGGGCCTGTTCTCCAAGGCCATGACCAGCCCGGACGGCAAGATCCGCATCCCGCTCAACGAGAGCCAGGACGAGCAGAGCCAGATCGAGGAGTTCCTGCGCGACTACAAGGGCGAGGGCATCCAGCACCTGGCCTTCGGGACCGACGACATCTTCCACGCCGTCGAGACGATGCGCGAGCGAGGCGTGAAGTTCCAGGAGACGCCCGATACCTACTACGAGCAGCTGAACGACCGCGTGAAGGAGCACGGCGAGAACCTGCAGCGCCTGCAGGCCGACAAGATCCTGCTCGACGGCGCGCCCACCGAGGGGCAGGGTTTGTTGCTGCAGATATTCACCGAGAACATGATCGGGCCGATCTTCTTCGAGATCATCCAGCGCAAGGGCAACGAGGGCTTTGGAGAGGGCAACTTCAAGGCCCTGTTCGAGTCCATCGAACTCGACCAGATCCGCCGCGGCGTCGTGAAGGCGGACGCGTGATGAGCAGTCTCAACCCCTCCTCCCTCGAGGGGAGGAGGGCAGGGTGGAGGGTGTGGCCGCTGAGTTGGGGTGGCGGCCGCTGTAGGGCTCAGAGCCGACCGGCGCCTGCCTTTCAACTCACTGCACTCACCCCCATCCCCGGCCCTTCCCCCCTCGAGGGGGAAGGGAGAGAGTGGCTGTGATGGCGAAGAAGAATTGGATCCCCGTCCGAGGCGCGCAGGGCGAACACAGCCGACAGGCCCACGCCGACCTGCCGGAGGGGACCTACGAACGCGAGGTCTCCAAAGAAGGCTTCTTCGGCCCCGCCGCCTTCCTCTACCACCGCCGCCCGCCGACGGGCTGGAGCGACTTCGAAGGGCCGCTGCGCCCGCGCGCCTTCGACCTGAACCGCCTGAACGAGGCCGCGCCGTCGCCGTGGAACGCGCCGGTCGTGCTGCACAACGCCGCCTGCGAGATGCGCTTCTGGAAGCTGGCCGAACCGATGCCGGCGCTGGCCCGCAACGCCGACGGCGACCAGCTGCTGTTCGTCCACGCGGGCGCTGGCGACCTCTTCTGCGACTACGGCCGCATCGCCTACGAGCCCGGCGACTACATCTACCTGCCGCGCGGGACGATGTGGCGGCTGTCACCGGCCGAGCCCACCGCCATCCTGACCATCCAGGCGACCAACGGCCACTTCACCCTGCCGGACAAGGGCATGCTGGGTGGCCACGCCATCTTCGACCCGGCGATGCTGGACACGCCGGTCATGGACGACGCTTTCCGAACGCATCAGGCGCAGGACGGCGAGACCCGCGTCGAGATCAAGAAGCGCGGCCAGGTCTCAACGGTGACCTATCCGTACAATCCGCTCGACGCCGTCGGCTGGCATGGAGAACTGGCGCCGGTGCGGCTGAACGTGCGCCACATCCGCCCGGTGGTCAGCCACCGCTATCACCTGCCGCCCAGCGTCCACACCACCTTCCTCGCCGACCGCTTCGTCGTGTGCACCTTCACGCCGCGTCCGTTCGAGACCGACCCCGGCGCGATCAAGGTGCCGTTCTTCCACAACAATGACGACTACGACGAGGTTCTGTTCTACCACGCCGGCGACTTCTTCAGCCGCGACCACATCGAGGCCGGGATGCTTACGTTTCATCCGAGCGGCTTCACCCACGGCCCTCACCCGAAAGCGCTGAAGAACATGTTCTCCCAGCCCAAGGCGGCGACCGACGAATACGCTGTCATGATCGACGCCCGCGATCCGCTGGACGTTGGCGAAGGCGCAGCCGCAGTAGAGAATGGCGCCTACGTCGACAGCTGGAAGGCCAAGTGAACGCAGACCCCGACCTCGCCGAAATGGCCCAGGACGAACTCTCCCGCGCGACGACGCTGTCCTGGCGCGACCTGGAGAAGATCGTCCCCTGGGGCGATGTCTACGACGGCGTTTCGCCCTCGGGCCGCTTCGTGAAGGTCGAGCGCAGCTACATCTGGGCCGACGGCGAGGGCGGCGACATCCTCTGCGAGGTCGCGGTGTTCCCCAACGAGGTGCTCTACGACCAGGGCGCCCGCCGCAGCGTGGTCATTCCGAGGGATCAGGCTTGAGGCTAACCGCGCAGGCCGAGCACGAACGCGAGCCGCGCTTCGATCTCACGGAGCTGTTCGGCGCTAACGGCGCCGACGACGCGGCTAACCCGATCACGCCGAATAGCCTGCAATTTGTCCGTCATCACCTCGGAGTCGCGATCGAGACCATCCGTCCGCGCCGACGGCAGGGCGACGCGATAGGGATAGCCGCGCAATTCGGTGGTCAGGGGGCAGGCGAGAACGCTCGCATGCGTTGGATTCAGCGCGTCCGTCTGCACGACCACGTGTGGCCGCGGCTTGCCGTAGTCGCCGGGAAGAGCGGCGATGACGAGGTCGCCGCGTCTCAATCCAGCGATCCGAAATCCGCCTGGAATGCTTCGATTTCTTCCAATACCGCTATTTCGTCCGGGTCCTGACTTGCGGCGATGGAAGCCTCACGAACTCGGCGCAGGAAATCGGCATCGCTCGTGTCGAAGGTCCAGATGGTCACCGGCTTTAGTCCCTTGGCGCGCATGCGCTGTCGATACGCCCGCGTGCGGGCGGCGCTTGTGGACTTCGGTGCTGGCTTCCGCTGGGCTGACATGATTTCCTCTAGTGCGTCACATGTGACACATTTCCATACCTGTTTCAAGGAACGCGCATGAAGCTCGCCTCGCTGAAGGCCGGCCGCGACGGGCGGCTGGTGGTTGTGTCCAACGACCTCGCCTGGTTCACCGACGCGGGGCAGGTCGCGCCGACGCTGCAGGCGGCGCTGGACGACTGGGACCGCTGCGAGCCGCGGCTGCGCGGGCTGGCCGAGAGCCTCGAGCACGGCTCGATACCCCGCGAACGCTTCCACGAGCACGATGCCGCCTCGCCCCTGCCGCGCGCCTACCAGTGGGCCGACGGCTCGGCCTACGTGAACCACGTGGCGCTGGTCAGGAAGGCCCGCGCCGCCGACATGCCCGACAGCTTCTGGACCGATCCCCTGATGTACCAGGGCGGCTCCGACGGCTTCCTGGGTCCCCGTGACCCGATCCCCCTCGCCGACGAAAGCTGGGGCTGCGACCTGGAGGCCGAAGTCGCCGTGGTCACCGGCGACGTGCCGATGGGCGTCACCCGCGACGAGGCGCTGAAGCACGTCCGGCTCGTCATGCTGGTCAACGACGTCTCCCTGAGGAACCTGATCCCGGCCGAACTCGCCAAGAACTTCGGCTTCTTCCAGTCGAAGCCGGCGTCGGCCTTCTCGCCCGTCGCGGTCACCCCCGATATGCTCGGCGACCACTGGAAGGACGGCAAGCTGCACGGCGCCATGGACGTCGAATTGAATGGCAGACCCTTCGGCCAGGCCGACGCCGGCGTCGATATGACCTTCGACTTCGGGACCCTGATCGCTCACGCGGCGAAGACCCGGACTCTCGTCGCCGGCACGATCATCGGCTCGGGTACGGTGTCGAACCGCGATTCTGACGGCGGGCCGGGCAAGCCGATCGAACAGGGCGGGCTCGGCTATTCCTGCATCGCCGAGGTGCGCACCGTCGAGACGCTGCTCGGTGGCGAGGCAAAAACGCCATTCCTTCGCCATGGTGACGTTGTTCGTATAGAGATGCGCGATCAACGTCGCCATTCCATCTTCGGCGCCATCGAACAGGTGGTCGCCGCGCCCTAGGGGGGGCAAGGATGACTGCAAACGTGAAGGTTCCGGGCGTGAGGATGGAAGGTCTGATCCTCGACGAGTATCTGCCGTACCGCCTGTCGATCGCGTCCAACGCCGTCAGCAAGCTGATCGCGCGGGCCTATGAGGACCGCTTCGGGCTGACCATCCCGCAATGGCGGCTGATGGCCGTGCTGGCCGAGAAGCCGATGACCCAGCAGGCCATCGTCGCGCGCACGGCCATGGACAAGGTCACCGTCAGCCGCGCCGCGCAGGGGCTGGTCAGCCGCCACCTGATCGCGCGCACCGCCCATGAGGTCGACGGCCGCTCACATACCCTGGCGCTGACCATCCAGGGCCGCGAGCTGCATGGCGAAATCGCGCCACTCGCGCTCGCCTATGAAGCCGCGCTGATGTCGGGGTTGACGCCGGCCGAGGTCGAAGCGCTGAAGCGCCTGCTGCTGCGGCTCGAAACCGCCGCCGGCCGGTTGTCGGGCGACGTCTCGCTAGGCTGAGGCGATCTCGAAGCGGGCGCCGGGGCCGTCGAGGATGGTCAGCCGCCCGCCCGCCTGACGGGCGAACGATTTCAGTAGGTTAGCCCCGAGCCCGCCGGACCGCTCGAACTCCGCGGGCAGGCCGACGCCGTCGTCGGAGACCAGCAGCCGCCAGTGCTCGCCGTGAGTCTCGAAACGCACCTCGATGCGGCCCGTCCGCCCCTCGGGGAAGGCGTACTTGATCGCGTTGGTGACCAGCTCGTTGACCGCCATGCCAAGGGGCAGGGCGTGGTCGGTGGTCATGACCGCCGCGTCGGCCAGGACCTCCAGCCTCACCCGCTCGCCGTCCGTCAGGCCCTGCGCCAGCCCGTTGCAGAGGTCGCGCAGGTAGTCGGCGAAGTCGACCGAATGCGGTTGCCCGCCGGCATAGAGGTGGGCGTAGGCCTGGGCGATCGACATCACCTGATTGACCGCCGCGTTGAGCTGTTCGCGCGTCTCCGGGTGCTCAGACCGCCTGGCGCGCAGCGTCAGCAGGCTGGCCACGGTGGCGAAGCTGTTCTTCACTCGATGGTTCAGCTCCTGCAGCAACATGAGGTTGTCGGCCTCGGCCTGCTTGCGGTCGGTGATGTCCATCGCGGTGCCGATGGCCCGGATCGCATTGCACTCGGCGTCGCCCAGCACCCGTCCATGCGCCAGCAGCCAGAGGACCGTCCCGTCGGGCCGGACCAGCCGGTGCTCAAGGGTGTAGTCGCCGCCGCCCGCGTTCACGACCTCGCCGTAGGTCTCCAACACCCGGTCGCGGTCGCCGGGGTGCACGCCGTTGATGAAGGTGTCGAAGTCGACGGGATCATCGACGCCCACACCGTACATCTCCCGGATGCGGGCGTTCCACATGAGGTCGCCCGTGACGATGTCGTATTCCCAGAGGCCCAGCCGGGCGGCGTCGATGGCCAGCTCCAGCCGCTCCTGGCTGTTCTTCAGCAGCGCCTCGGCCGAATGGCGGGCCGTAATGTCGATCTGGAAGCCTTCCCACAGCGTCGAGCCGTCCGGCAGCTTGCGGGGCGACGAGGTTAGCCGGCGCCAGCGCCGCTGGCCGTCGGGCAGCTGGAACTGCACCTCGATGTCGAAGGGGTGCAGCGTCTCCAGCGCTTCGGTCTCGGCCTCGTGCAGCCGGCGGCGATCTTCCTTGGCGATGAGGCTGTAGAGGGCCTCGGAGTCCTTCAGGGCCTGCTCGACGGTCACGCCGCCGTTCAGCGCGGGGCAGGTGTCGGCCACGAAGGTGAAGCGCCGCTCAGCGCGGTCGGCCGAGACATGGACCTGATAGGCCATCCCGTGCGGCAGCGCCTCGGCGAGTGAGCGGAGCCTCGCCTGGCTCTCGCCGGACGTGCGCGCGCGGCGCGGGTCGGTCCGCTGAAGAACGTCGGTGATGCGAGGAGCCTCCCCGGATTGCGGACGACCATCGCGCCGCGGACCCATCACCGCAACCTATTATGGGCCCCGTCCCCTGTCGGTCGGGCGCCCGACTTGCGCGCCGACGCCTTAGGCTCTAGCTCACGCCCTGCCGCCCCAGTGGCGAAATGGTAGACGCGGGAGACTCAAAATCTCTTGCCGGTAACGGCGTGCTGGTTCGAGTCCGGCCTGGGGCACCATAACGGGCGCAATGGCGCCATCGCGAAAACGCAAGGCTCAGGCGCGCCGGCGCCGTGGGTCGGCCGCCTCCGGCGCCGTCAGCCCACGCCGCGCGAAGTAGCGCTCAAGCTCCGGCTGGAAGTCGGTCGGGGCGACATACTCCTTGCGATACCAGGGCTGCGTCTTCTGGTCGAAGACCTCTTCCAGCCAACCGGTGACGTGCTTCACCCGCGCCGATCGCGCGAGTTCGCGACGGTAGGATAGCCACATGGTGATGGGGCCATGGCGGGTCACCTCGAGCTTCACGAGGGTCGGATCGAAGCACAGCGCCGCCGTCGGCAGGGGACCGATCCCGACGCCTTCGCGAATGGCGTTGAAGGAGGCGGCGCTGGAGTTGGTCTGCAGCCGGGCCCGCATCATCGCCTGGACGGCGTTGGCCTCCTCCGTCAACTGATAGACCTGCGCCGCATGATGCACGTAGGGGTGGGTCAGCGCCTCCTGCATGCTCCCGGGCCGGCCGTAGAGGTCGACGTAACTGCGGGCTGCGAACAGGTCGTAGTGGAAGTAGGCGAGAGGCTTGGTGATGGCCTCGTCCTGATCGGGCTTCTGGAAGGTCAGCGCGATGTCGATGTCGCCCTTCAACGGCTGATCGGGCCACAGCCCGCAGTCGATCGCGAGGTCGATCTCCGGATAGGCACGCATGAAATCCGGCATTCCGGGTGTCAGGAAAACGCCCGCAATGCCATCCGGCGCCGACAGCTTCACCATCCCGCGCGGCGAGTCATCCAGGCCCGCCAGTTCGAGTTCCAGCGCAGCGGCCGAACGCTCCATGGTCTCGACGCGCTCGAACGCGATCTTGCCCGCCTCCGTGAGCGTGACGCCCTGCGCCGAGCGGGTCAGCAGCCGCACGCCCAGCCTGGCTTCAAGGTTGTCCAGCGCGCGGGTAAGGGTCGAAGTGCTCACGCCCAGGGCCCGCGCGGCGGCGCCGAAACTGCCGGCCTCCGCAACGGCCCAGAACAGTCGTAGTTCGCTGAAATCCGCCTTGCGCCGGGCCACGCTGGGCATCGGATCACCCCCACAAATTGCAAGACGCCCTTGCAACCTTTGTGGCTGCTCAGCCTCCGGCGGCAAGCTCTATGAAACCCCTGCTTGAAGCAAGCGGGGGGTTTTCGTGGGACAATTTGCAGCGGGTGAAACACGCCGGGCGGCGTCGGGGCCGGAGGCGGCCGCCTCGCGCCTGCTCATTTGCCTCGACCTTCAGCAGGCCAGCCTGTCCGGATCGGATGGCGGCGATTGCGTCATCAACGGCCGTCGCGTCCTCGCCCATGCCCGCGAGGCGGGCTGGGGCGTGGTTCATGTTCATGCCCGCAACGCCGACTCCGAGGGCGGACGGCCGATCGC
This sequence comes from uncultured Caulobacteraceae bacterium, assembly GCA_946482375.1. Next base: position 16,766 of record CAMLRH010000005.1, read on the forward strand.
GGGGTTGCAGCCGCTGGCCAGCGAGCCGCTGATGTACCGCAGCGGCGTTTCCGCCTTCTCCAGCCGGATCTTCCGCTGGCTGGTCAAGGGAACGGTGTGTGAGCTGGTCATCATCGGCTACTCGATGTCGTCGTCCTGCCTGGCGACCGCCCTGGTCGCCTACGACTACGGACTGCGGGTCACGCTTGTCGAAGACGCCGTCGCCGCCTCGCCGGTTGAAGCCCACGCGCACGCGGCGCTGGAGGCGATCTCCCGTCAGATCGCCAGACCCTTCGTGAACCTGACCTCGACCGCCGATCTGCTTGGCCAGACGCGCCTGCTGCGCGCCGTCTGAACTTTTTTCTCCGACCCATAGGCGGATTTTCCGGCGCCGTTCGTCTTGAAGCGCCGGGGCGGCGTCTGCGCTAGGCTGTCCCGGCCGAGGGAGGGCCATGCACAGTCGCGCCGAATGGTTCGCCGACCACATCCTGCCGCTGGAGCCGAAGATCCGGTCCTGGCTGCGCAAGGCCGGCTGGACGCGCGAGGAGGTCGAGGACCTGGTGCAGGAGACCTACGCCCGGCTGGCCGCGGTCTGGGGATCGGGCGAGGTCGCGCATCCGTCAGCCTATGTCTTTGCCACCGTTCGCAACGTCGCCGCCGACCAGCTGCGCCGCCAGCGCATCGTCTCCATCCGCACGGTGGCGGATATTTCGCGGCTGAACGTCATGGATGCGGAAATGGACGCCGAGCAGCGGCTGACCGCCCATGAGGAGCTGGAAGACTTGCGCGCCGCCATCGAACGCCTGCCCGGCCAGTGCCGCGCCGTCTTCGTGCTGCGCAAGGTCGAAGGCCTGTCGCAGGCGGAGACCGCGAAACGCCTGGGCCTCGCCCAAAGCACCGTCGAGAAACACGTCGCGCGCGGCATGCGCATGGTCGCCGGCTGGTTGACCAGACCCGAGGAACAAGCCGCCCCAAAGATCGAACCCGAACGAGGTGTCCGTGGAAACCGCCGAGAGGATTGAGGCCGCCGCCGCAAGGTGGCTCGCCCGCCACGACGCGGGCCCGCTCGACGCCGCCGAAGCGGTTGCGTTCGAGGACTGGTGCGCGGGCGATCCGCGCCGACTGGGCGCCTATGTGCGGCTGGAGGCGGTGGCCGCGCGGCTGGAGCGGGCCGGGGCGCTGTCGGGTATGCCGGCCAAGGCGCCGGCGCGGGCGTGGTTCTATCCGGCGGCCGGAATCGCGGCGGCGTTCGTGCTGGCGCTGTGGCCCGCATCCGGCGTCATCCAGGATTTCCTGCGAACCGAGCGCTACGCCACCGACATTGGCGAGCAATACCGAACCGCCTTGCCGGACGGCTCGCTGGTCGAACTGAACACGGCGACGAGGGTGGCCGTCGACCTGACGCCTGAACAGCGCGACATCCGCCTGACCAGGGGCGAGGCGGTGTTCGAGGTCGCCAAGGACCCGAGCCGGCCATTCGTGGTGCGAACACCGCTCGGCAATATCCGCGCCATCGGCACGGTCTTCGCGGTTCGCAGCGAGAACGGGCTGGAAGTCGCCGTCACCGAAGGCGCGGTGACCATCGAGCGGGACGGCAAGGTGCTGGCGCGGGTCGCCGCCGGCGAAACCTGCACCCTCAGTCCCTCGGGCGATGTCCGCCACGAGGAAAACCAGACCCCGCGCATCGCCCGCGAGCTCGCCTGGCGCGAAGGCAAGGTCGCCTTCGCCGGCGAGACGCTGGCCGAAGCGGTGGCGGAGTTGAACCGCTACAACAAGAACAAGGTCGAAATCGCAGATCCGGACGTCGCCGCCATCCACGTCGGCGGCTACTTCCGCGCCACCGACCCGGCAGGCTTCGCCCGCGCGCTCGAAAAATCATTCCCGGTCGTCGCGGAGATCGACGGCGACGACATCGTTCTTCGGGCCCGTCCCCCCGTCTGAGGAATTTCTTTGTATTCGAGTTGGCGGATTTTCAGCGCGCTCTCGTCTCAACCCGCACGGCCGCACCGAACGGCCGATGAAGGGGGAGACCAGATGCCAATCCAGAGACGCACGAAGCTGAACGCCCTGCTGCTCGGCACGACCGCCGCGTGCGCGGTGCTCAGCACGACTGCCTTCGCGGCCGACGAGCCCTCGCGCCAGCGCTTCGACATCCGTTCGCAGGACGCCGCCGCGGCGCTCAACGAGTATGCCCGCCAGGCCGGCGTGCAGATCGTCTTTCCTTACGACCGAGTGCGCGGTCGCCTGACGCCGGACGTGCAGGGCGACCTGACGCGGCAAGAAGCGCTGGCCATGCTGACCGATGGCATGGGCCTGGTCGTCACCTCCGACGCGGCCGGCATGGTCACGCTGAGGGACGCCACCGACCCCCAGTCCGGAAGCGCCGCGGGGGACGGCGCTGACGGGACAGTCGACGCCCTGATCGTGACGGCGCAGAAGCGCGAGGAGGACATTCAGGACGTGCCGATCGCCATTTCGGCGTTCACGCAGGAAGCGCTGGAGCGTTCGCAAGTCGCCGGTGGCCCGGACCTGATTACCCAGGTCCCCAACATGACCTTCACGAAGACGAATTTCTCGTCCTATTCGATCCAGCTGCGCGGCATCGGCACCCAGGCCATTTCGGCCACCGTCGATCCGGCGGTGGCCGTCGCCTTCAACAATACGTCCTTCATCCGTAATCGCTTCTTCGAGCAGGAATTCTACGACCTGCAACGGGTCGAGGTGCTGCGCGGCCCACAGGGCACGCTCTATGGCCGCAACGCCACGGCCGGTGTCGTGAACATCATCAGCCAGAAGCCCAGCTTCGGCTACGAAGCCAAGCTGTCGGCCGACGTCGCCAACTACAACTCGACCCGCCTCGAAGGCATGATCAACGTGCCACTGGTCGAGGACATGGTGGCGCTGCGCATCGCCGGCGCCTGGACCAAGCGTGAGGGTTATTCGACCAACGAACTGACCGGAAATCAGATCGACGGCCGCGACCTGTGGTCCTCGCGCGTGTCGCTGCGCATCGAGCCGACCGACGCCATCAGCGCCAACATCATCTGGGAACACTTCGAGGAGGATGACGATCGCCTGCGCTCGGGCAAACAGCTCTGCAAGCGCGACGATCGCACCATGTTCGGCGACGTTCAGCTGCCGGGCCTCTGGTTCTACTATTCGAACCCGTTCAGCCAGGGTTGCCTGCCGGCCTCGCTCTATTCACCGGTGTCGTTCCAGGCGCCGGATGGTTTCTCGCTGCCGTTCTACCACCCGCTTGGGCAGATATTCCTGCCGACGGTCTCGGGCCTCGACCCCTACGCCAGCACGGTGCAGTCGCACGACCTGCGCGTCATCGAATCGACGGTCGACCCGCGGTATCATGCCGAGACCAATATCGTTGAAGCGCAACTCAGTTTCGACCTGCCGGGAAATCTGACCCTGTCGTCCGAAACCGCCTGGCTGTCGGACGACATCTTCTCGCTGCAGGACTACAACCGCTTCGCCACAACCGAAGGCGCCTTCGACCAAGCCAAGTGGGACAACCTGCAGACCTTCAACAACGGCGAATTCTGGCGTGAGAACCTGCTCAACGACGGGGTCTTCTGCGACCCGCAGCTGGGTTGCTCCAGCCGGCTGGTGGCGGTGGACGTATCCACCGCGCGATCGGCCCAGTTCAGCCAGGAGTTCCGGCTCTCGTCAGACTATGATGGACCGTTCAACTTCAGCCTCGGCGCCAACTACCTGCGCTACGACACCGAAGACAAGTATTACGTCTTCATCAATACACTGAGCATGCTGGCGGCGATCTCGCCGAATGGCCACTCGCGGCGGCTGCCGCGCTACGAGCCCGGCATTACCGACAACCACGAATGCCTGCTCAACGGCATCATCGTGGCCGACCCGAACCTCCCGCAGGAGGTCGAGGGCTGCGTCTACATGGACACCAATCCGATCGGCCAGCTGAACGATCTGGGCCACAACTATTTCCTTTCGAAGAACCCCTACAAGCTGATCAGCTATGCGGTGTTCGGCGAGGGTTATTACGATCTCGCGGAGAACCTGCGGCTGACCGCCGGTCTGCGCTGGACGGTGGACAAGAAGGAGGCGCCCCGCATTCCGAGCTGGGTGCTGGGCGTCGGCTCGCCGGGCTATGGCGTGCAGGAGGTCGTCGAGCAGGAATGGCGTGAACCGACCGGCCGTCTGACGCTGGACTGGAAGCCAGACCTGTCGTTCACCGACGACACCATGGTCTATGCGTCCTACTCGCATGGCTACAAGGCGGGCGGCTCCAACCCGCCGCCGACCGGCATCGTCTATCGCGGCGCGACCGCGGTAGCCGGCGAGATCGGCGAACTGATCAACACCATGCGCCAGAACTCGGCGCTCAGCCCGCGCACCTTCAAGCCGGAATTCGTCGATGCGTTCGAAATCGGCACGAAGAACAGTTTGCTCGACGGCGCGCTGACCCTGAATCTGGCCGCCTTCTACTACGACTATCAAGGCTACCAGATCTCGCAGATCGTCAATCGGTCGGCGATCAACATGAACTTCGACGCAACGGTGTGGGGCCTGGAGATCGAGGCCGACTGGCGCCCGCTGGAGAACCTGCGGTTGGGCTTCAAGGGGGGTTACGAGGACACCAAGGTCGCCGACGGCTCGCGCGCCATCGACGTCATGGAACGCAACTACGGCCACGGTCCCGACAGCGACGATCCCTGGATCGTGGTGCGGCCGTTCCCGACGTTCGCCAACAACTGCGTCATCCCGGTCTTCGTGCTGGAGCGCGACGGCATGATGAGCACCGGCGGCGGCAATTCGTTCTACAACGGCAACCCGGGTCCTTGTGAGAACGCCTATCTGATCGGCTACGACCCGGCGACGCTGGCCCCGTACGAGGCTGATCCGGACCCGGTTTGGGGTACGCCACCTGGCTATCCCGGCTGGAATCCGTTCGACCTGTCACAGGGCCACAACTTCGGCGAGGGCTTCTTCAAGCCGCTGGGGGGCAACGAACTGCCCAACGCGCCGCATTTCACCGCGACGATCACGGCCGACTACACCGTGCCGCTCCCGGCTGACTGGCTGATGACGCTGCACACCGACCTCTACTACCAGTCGGAGGCGTGGACGCGGATCTTCAACATGGAAGGCTACGACAAGCTCAAGGCCTACACGAACGTCAACCTGGCCGCGATCTTCACCAACGACGCCGCCGGCTGGAAGGTCATGGCCTATGTCAAGAACGTGCTGGACCGCGACAGCATCACGGGTTCCTTCCTGAATTCCGATGACACCGGCCTGACCACCAACGTCTTCCTCACCGAACCGCGGCTGTACGGCCTGCGGGTGACGAAGGAGTTTACCGGTGGGCCGTGGTGGACGGGCGGCGACCCGGCCTCGCGCGGGCCTTTCCCGCTGACGGTCGAGCTGGGCGGCATGGTCCAGCGCCAGGATGCGCCCTATGGCCCGCTCAGCACGGGCGCCTTTGACGCCTTCTCCGACAAGCTTGACCCGGCCAACGCCCAGAACCGCGACCTGCACTGGGGCGACGGACGCTCGGTCAAGATCACTTACCAGCCGCAGGGCAGTCCCTGGCGCCTCGGCGCCGCCGCGCGCTTTGGCAAGACCAACGGCGCCGACAAGTTCCAGGCCAGTGAGCTCGGTGACACAGGTTGCCGCGTGGGTCCGCCGCTCACCTCCGCGGCCTACTGCGATCCCGACGTCAGCTATGGCTTCTTCATCGCCGGCGCGAACAACTACGTGTCGGGCGATGTCACCCAGCGCGAAGACCATATGCTCGTCGACTTCACCGTTGGCCGCGAAATGGGTCTGGGCGAGGGGAGCGGCCTGACCGACTCGGTGGTGAGTATTGGTCTGCGCTACGGCCAGCTGAATTCGCGCACACGGGTCGATTTCGTCGGCATCCCCGACTGGGACCTGCCGACCTACATGGTCGCCAAGTATGATGCCGAGCACAGTCGCCGCGACGTGGATGTCACCGCCTCGCGCAAATTCCAGGGGGCCGGCCCCATGGTGAGCTGGGAGGCGTCCAAGGCTCTCATTGGCGACGACCAGACCGGCCGTTTCGGCCTCGACTGGTCGATCGGCGCGGGCGTTTTGTTCGGCAAGCAGGAGGCGAACGTCCAGGGTCACGAAACGATCGAGTACCTGAGCGATCCGCTGAAATACGTGCCCTATCTGCCTGACGAGGTCGTTCCGAACCCGGTCGACGTCCACCGCAGCAAGGACGTTTCCGTCCCGGTGCTGGATGCGAGCCTCGGCCTCTCGTACGACGCGGGCCGCTTCAAGATAGGGGCCGGCTACCGCTGGGAGCGCTACCTCGACGCCATCGACGGCGGTTACAGCAAACGGGAGAAGTTCGACCGCACGTTTGACGGTCCATACCTCAAGCTCTCCGTCGGTTTCGGCGGCTAGCTCCGGCTTCGGGTCCCCTCTGAAGCGGATTTGACTGAGGCGGCGGTCCCCCAACCGCCGCCTCGATTTTTTGCGCTAGCCCGCGGAGGTCAGCGAAATGTCGACCATGATCTCGCCGGAGATGTCTTCCAGCGCGGCCTGAACCTTGCGGGCCTCCAGATCGGCGGGAAGCCGCACCTGCGCGTCCATATGGAAGAGCGGAATGCCGGAGTGGGCTTCGGCGGTGACACGGGTTTCGAAGGTTTCGATGTTGGCGCCGAGTTCGCTCAGGGCGGCGGTGACCTGGTTGACGATGCCGGGGCGGTCCTGGCCGACGAGACGCAGCTCGAGGGTTTCGCCCGTCGCGGCGGTCTGGTTGCCGGTGGGGGTGATGCGCACCTCAAGGCCCTGGGCGTCGATGGCGGACACCGCCGAGCGCAAGGCTTCGACCCCGCTCGCTTCCAGTTCCACCAGCACCGAGCCGACATAGAGGCCGCCCAGCCGGCTCAGGTGGCTTTCCAGCCAGTTGCCGTCCGCTGACAGGACCGCCGCCGCGAGCGCTTGAGTGAGCCCCGGACGGTCGCTGCCGACCACGTTCAGAACCAGCAATGTCATCTCTAACTCTCAGCTAGCGGCTGGCGGCCAATGGACGGCCTCACCGATAGACGATGGCCGGCCATCGCGCCACGCCCGCGGTCACGATCCAAGCCTCACTTTTTTCCACCGTCCCACCTAGGGCGCCGCGTGGTTTTGGTCTCTACTCGTAAGAGGGGAGCATGCCGATGGCGGCGCCGCCGAACAGCCCGCGTGAGGTCAGCCCGTCCGTCGGGCCCGAGGAGCTGCGCGCCTGGATCGCGCAGTACGGGCCGGCGCTGCGTCGCTATTTCATGAAGCGGGCGAGCGCGGCCGAGGCCGACGATCTGGTGCAGGACGTCTTCCTCGCCATGCAGGCGCGCGGTGAGGGCGCGGCGATCGAGAACATCGAGGGCTATCTCTTCCGCACGGCTGCGAACGTGCTGGTCCGCCGCCGCCAGCGGCAGACCTGGGACTGGGATCGCCACGCCGCGCTCGACGAGGCGCCAGACCTCGCCGACGAGCTGTCGCCCGAGCGCGTGCTGATGGGCAAGGAGGCGGTCGACCGGCTGGTGGGCGCGCTGTCGGATCTGCCGCCGCGCACGGCCGAGGCCTTCTTCCTGCACCGCTTCGAGGACATGACCTATGACGCCATCGCCCGGCAGATGGGGGTGTCGGTGAAGGCGGTGGAAGACCTGATGCGCCGCGCGCTGCGCCGGCTCTCCGAGCGTCTGGAGGCCGAGGCATGAGCGAGGCTTCCCCCGACATGACCGATGTGCGCGACATCGCCGCCGGCTGGTTCGCCCGGCGCCGTTCGGGCGGCTTCACCGGCCGCGACCAGCAGGCGCTGGACGCCTGGCTGGACGCCGACCCCGCACACGTCGAGGCCTACGCCGCCGTCGAGCGCGCCTGGCTGGGGGCCGCCGCCGTGCGGGCCGATCCGCGCGTGCTCGCCCGCCGTCAGGCGCTGCTGAAGGCGCGGGGCCGCCGGGCCTTCGCCATTCGCGCCATGGCCGCCTCACTGATCGTGGCGGTGCTCGGCGGAGGCGTGGCGGGCGTGCAGGTGCTGACCGGTCCCAAGCCATTGGCGACCCAGGCGTTCCGCACCGATGTCGGCCAGCGCTCCACCGTCACCCTGCCAGACGGTTCGATGGTGACGCTGAACACCGACACGGTGGTTCGGACACGCGCCGACGGCGAGCGACGGCTCGTCTACCTCGACAAGGGCCAGGCCTACTTCAAGGTGGCGAAGGACCGGCGTCATCCGTTCGTCGTCCATGCGGCGGGCCGGACGGTCACCGCGCTCGGCACCGCCTTCGACGTGCGGGTGGACCGCGGCGCGCTGAAGGTCGTGCTAGTCGAGGGCAAGGTACGGGTGGAAAGCCCGACGCATGCGCCCAAGCCCGCGCCGCCAGCCGCCGCACCTCAGGCCGGGCAGGCGACGGAGATGGTCGCGGGCTCGCAACTGGTCGCGCCGGACGACGCCGACTGGCGCCTGACCCGAACCGACGTGACCCGCGAGACGAGCTGGATTCGCGGGCAGATCATCTTCGACGACGAGCCGCTGGGCGCCGTGGTCGAGGAGCTTAACCGCTATTCCGATCAGAAGATGGTGATCCGCGGCCAGGGGCTGGCGGCGACGTCGATCAGCGGCACCTTCAAGCCCGGCGACCTGCGCGGTTTCGCCGAGGCGCTGGAAGGCTACCGCCTCGCCCGCGTGGAACAGCAATCCGAAGGCGAGGTGCGTATCGTCGCCTGGTGAGAAAGAAAAATTTGGAGCCTGACCTAGGGTGCAGTTGCTGACACGTCTCCCTGTATTAGAGGGCCAGTCGCCCTCAAAGAAAAAGGGGGGACCAGAATGGACAGTCCACGCGCGATGACTCATGCCCGCATGCTTTGCGGGGCGGCGACTGCGGCAATATTTGTATTTTCCAGCGCCGCTCATGCGCAGGAACAGTCACCGATCAATATAGCGCCTCAGTCGCTGGCCACGGCCCTTTACGAGTTCGGCGGTCAGACGGGCCGCCAGATCCTCTTCACGCCCGACGTCGCGGCGTCCAAGACCACCCGTGGCGTCGCCGGCGCAACCGACCAGCAGGTGGCGCTCGCGGAACTGCTTCAGGGTACGGGCCTGACCTACCGCCGGACCGGCGACACCTATCTCATCGTGCAGGCAGGGGAGGGCGGCTCCAGCCCCCAGCCCGAAAGCGCCGCGGGGGACGGCGCTGACGGGACCGTCGACACGCTCGTGGTGACGGCGCAGAAGCGCGAGGAGGACATCCAGGACGTGCCGATCGCCATTTCGGCGTTTACCCAAGAGACTCTGGACGCTCAAAAGATCGAAGGTGGCTTCGATCTTCTGAAGGCGATCCCGAACGTCACCTTCTCGAAGAACAACTTCACCAGCTATAACTTCAGTATTCGTGGCGTGGGCACCAAGGCGATTTCCGCCACGACCGACCCGGGCGTGGCGGTAGCCTTTAACTCCACCGGTCTGATCCAGAACCGGCTATTCGAGCAGGAATACTTCGACATCGAACGCGTCGAAGTGCTGCGTGGGCCTCAGGGTACGCTGTACGGCCGCAATGCCACCAGCGGCGTCATCAACGTCATTTCGGCCAAGCCGCGGATGAACGATTTTGATGGCTGGGTGAAGGGTGAGGTGGGCAACTATGACACCAAACGCCTGTCGGCGATGGTCAACGTCCCGCTCGTGGCCGACAAGCTGGCGGTGCGTATCGCCGGGTCGATGACGGACCGACAAGGCTATGACTTCAATGATATAACAGACAACGCGGTCAACGGTCGCGACCTGTGGTCGGCGCGCGTCACGGTCGGTTTCGAGCCGACGGCGAACATTCGCGCCGACCTGATCTGGGAACGGTTCGAGGAGGACGACAACCGTTCGCGCACCGGCAAGCAGCTCTGCCACCGAGACAACGGCCCGGAAATGGTGGGCGCCGCCGTCGTGGTCGATGTGCCCGAGGATCCGCTGTCGTCGGTGCTGCGCCCGGCGATGCTATCGCAGGGCTGCAAGGCGGGCAGCCTCTATGACGATGCCGCTTTCGGCACGCCGAACGGCCTGGCCATCCCGTTCGTCTTCTCGCTCGCCGCGCTGGGCAACGGGCCGCTGGCCTTCTTCCCACTGGGCCGAGACGCCGAAGGCAACAATCTCGGCGTCATCGGCATGGAGGACCCCTACCGGGGGCAGGTGCAGTCACGCGACCTGCGGGTCATCCAGTCCTATCGTGATCCGATCTATCGGGCGAAGGCCGACATCCTCGAACTGAACGTCGATATCGACCTGAATGACGAACTGACGCTGGTTTCGCAGACCGCCTACAACAAGGACGTCGTCTACTCCTTCCAGGATTTCAACCGCTTCAACACTCAGCCGATCTTCACCGACACGTCCGACCTGGCCTGGCTCAACATCTTCGGATTTGAACAGGACTATTCCGATCTCGCCCCCGGCGGGGAGTTCTGCGATCCGCAGATCGGCTGCACCAAGTCGTTCGCCGCCTTCGACGTGTCGACGGCAAGCGCCGAGCAGTTCAGCCAGGAATTCCGGCTTCAGTCTGATTTCGAAGGCCCGCTTAACTTCAGCGTCGGCGCGAACTACACGACGTTCGACGTTCTGGTCGACTACATCGTTATGTCGAACCTGCTGACGGCGGCCGCCATGGTGCCGATATTCGCCTACGTCGGCGAAGAGGGCGTCACGTACAACGCCACCTGCATCACCGATAAGTTCTTCCCCGGCGCGACGACAGGCTACGTCGATATCAATTCGCCAGGCGCGATCTGCCCCTATATCGACCCCAATCCGGTCGAGACCATGACCGGCGACGGGCACAACTACTTCCGCAGCAAGAATCCCTACGAGCTGGAGTCGAAAGCCGCGTTTGGTGAGCTGTATTGGCAGCAGTCGGAAAACCTGAAATTCACGGCCGGCCTGCGCTACACCAAGGACGAGAAGAGCTTCATCCCGGTGCCCAGCCAGGTTCTGCTCGCGCCCGGTCTCGGCGCGGGCGGCACGGTCAACCGCGGCTATCCGGAAAAACCCGCGATCAACCAGTCCTGGGGCGAATGGACCGGCCGGGTCGGCTTTGACTGGAAGCCGGACCTTGGGTTCACCGACGAGAGCATGCTCTACGCCTTCTATTCACGCGGCTACAAGGGTGGCGGGGCCAACCCGCCGAGCCCGGGCTTCGCCACGGAGGATGAGTTGCTGGCCCAGGCAGAGGCGGCGGAACTCGATCCGGTCTTCCTCAGCTTTTTCGCGCCACTCTTCCCGGTTCTTCAGCTTACGGCGGTCGAATACAAGCCGACCTTCGAGCCCGAGTTCGTCGACGCCCTTGAGGTCGGCGCCAAGAACACGCTGCTGGGTGGTGCGTTGAGGGCGAACGTCGGCGCCTTTTTCTACGACTACAAGGACTATCAGGTTTCCCAGATCCGCGACCGCACCGCGGTCAACGAGAACTTCGACGCTCAGGTCTGGGGCCTTGAACTGGAGACCCTGTTCTCGCCGTCGCCGAACTTCCAGATCCTGTTCAACGCCGGTTATCTGGATACGCGGATCGCCGACGGCGAAACCTCGATCGACATCATGAACAGGACCCAGGGCGACCCGGACTACACGCTGGTGAAGCCCTGGCTGCAGCTGCCGTCCAACTGCATCGCGCCGACGGAGGTGGTGCAGGACCACCTGAACCGGCATCCGGGCATTCCGGGCGACTGGTTCAACATCTGCGGCGGCATTCAGGGCTTCATCCGGCTCGCGCTCGGCAACAGCGTCATCGACGATCTGACGGGCGAACTCTACGATCCCATGGCTCGGGACGATGAGGGCAACCTGCTCTACCCGGAAATCAACGGCGGCGCGGGCATCAAGCAGCAGCTCGGCGGCAACGAATTGCCGAACGCGCCGCACTGGACCTTCTCGCTGGGGTCCCAGTACGCGATGGACATTCTCGAAGGCTGGCGGATGACCGTTCGCGGCGACGCCTACTGGCAGTCGCAGTCGTGGGCGCGGGTCTACAACGCCGATCCGTATGACAAGCTGCACGGCTGGTACAACGTCAACCTGTCGGTCTGGGTGGAGAACGAAGACGGCCTGAAGATCGAGCTCTACGCCAAGAACCTGCTCGACAAGACGCCGATCACCGATGCGTTCCTCAACTCCGACGATACGGCGTTGACCACCAACGTCTTCGTTCTCGACCCGCGCCTCATCGGCCTGTCGATACGCAAGGAATTCTAGTCTCCGGGGCTCCCCTTCCGAACCCGGTGCGACTGGAGGCGGCGGCCCCGACACCCGCCGCCTTCTTTCGTTTGTTGACACGCCCGCGCGCCACGCCGGACCCTGTACGCGTACGTACACGTGAGGTGCGGGTGAGGGCGAGGCGGGACCAGGTCGAGGGGCTGACGCGGGAGGCGCTGGACGCGCGCTACCGGCGCCCGCTGACGGCCTTCTTCATGCGCCGCGCCGCCAGCCGCGCGGACGCCGAGGACCTGGTGCAGGAGGTCTTCATCCGCCTTTTGGCGCGGGGCGGGGCCGACATCGAAAGCGCCGACAGCTTCGTCTTCGCCATCGCCGGCAACCTGCTGCGCGACCGGGCGCGGATGGCGCAGACCCGCCGCGCCTCGGCCCACGACCCGGTCGACACCGCCTTCGACACCGACCACGTCGACGACGCGCTGGTTGAGCATTGCGCCCCCGACCGCGTCCTACTCGATAAGGAGCGCCTGCACCTGGTCACGCGCGCGCTGGAGGACCTTGGTGAGCGCACGCGCAACATCTTCGTGCTGTACCGGCTGGAGAACATGCGCCGGCGCGACATCGCGGCCCTCTACGGCATCACGGTGAGCGCGGTGGAGAAGCACATCGCCAAGGCGCTCGACCACCTGATGACGAGGCTCGAGCCATGAGCCCCGCCCGCGAACAGGCCGCCGTCTGGCGCGCGCGGCTGGCCGAGCAGCCGGACCTGGCGCTGTCGCCGGAATACCTCGATTGGGCGGCGGAGAACCGCGACCTGGCCGACAAGGCCGACCGCGCCTGGGCCGCCTTCGATGGATTGGACGCCGCGCCGGAGATGCTGGCGCTGCGGCAAGCCGCGTTGAAAGACGCTCGCCGTGCTTCTGGCGAACGGATGCGGTGGAGCACGCCGCGGCGCATCGCCGCCGGGATCGCTGCGGCGGTGGCGCTGGCCGGCGCGGGCGGGCTCGCCGTCCAGCCCTTCCTGCCCAAGGTCTACAAGACCGGCGTCGGCGAGCGCCGCGTGGTCCTGCTGGCCGACGGCTCGCGGCTGTCGCTGGATGCGGCGAGCGAAGTCCGTATCCGCTTTTCTGACAACGCCCGCAGCGTGCGGCTGACGAAGGGCCAGGCGCGGTTCGATGTGGCGGGCGACAACGGCCGCCCGTTCCTGGTGCAGGCGGCCGGCAAGACGATCTCCGCGGCGTCCGGCGCCTTCAACGTGGACGTGGTGGGGACCCAGCTCTGCGTCACGCCGCTGAAGGGCAAGGTGCTGGTGCTGGCCGACCTGGCCCCCGCCCGCTCGATCACGACCGGCCAGCAGCTCGACGGCGGCGCTATCAAGCGCAGGGACGCCGCCGACGCGGTCGCCTGGGAACGCGGCGAACTCGTCTTCGCCGACGACACCCTGGCCGAGGCCGTCGCCAAGGTCGGCCGCTACTCCAAGCGCCGCATCGAGGTCGACCCAGCGGCGGCCAACCTGCGCGTCTCGGGCGCCTTCAACGCCGGCGACACCGAGTCCTTCCTCGACGGTATGACCAGCTATTTCGGCCTGACCGCCACGCCCGGCGCCGACGGCGCGGTCACCCTGCGCCGGCGGGGATAAAGATTTTTCGCAGCCAAAGCTGAGCATTCGGTCCATCCTCCCGTCCTCCCCCATGAGAGCCCGCATCCGGCGGGCCACGGAACGCCTGGGGGAGGGCGCATCATGGGGAATATTCGTCGTCGCAGTCTGATGCGGAGCTCGGCGCTGGCCGGAGCGCTGTCGCTGGCCGTCGTCAGCGCGGCCGTCGCTGCGGATCAGAAGATCGTCGCCTTCGACATGCCCGAGCAGTCGCTGGGCGAAAGCCTGCGCGATTTCTACCGCGCGTCGGGCGAACAGATCGTCTT
>CAMLRH010000006.1 GCA_946482375.1 uncultured Caulobacteraceae bacterium
ACGAGATCATCGCCCACACCGCCGGCAAGATGCGCAAGAACCGCATCCGCGTGCTGGCAGGCGACAAGGTCCTGGTGGAGATGACTCCCTATGACCTCACCAAGGGCCGCATCACCTACCGCTTCAAGTAAGGACACGCGCATGACGGGGGGCATGGACCGCGCGATCGTCGTCACCGGGGCCTCCACAGGCATCGGCCGGGCGACCGTGGCCAGGGCGGTCAAGGAAGGCGGTCATGTCTTCCCAGCGGTGCGCAAGAAGGCCGACGCCGCCGCGCTCAAGGCCGAGTTCGGCGAGGCGGTTACACCCATCATCTTCGACGTCACCGACGAGCCCGCCGTGAAGAAGGCCGCCGCCCAGGTCGGCAAGGCGCTGGGCGAGCGACGTCTCTTCGGCCTCGTCAACAACGCCGGCATGGCCGTGCCGGGGCCGCTGGCCTACCTGACCTCCGACGAGCTGCGTCACCAGATGGAGGTCAACTTCACCGGCGTGCACATCGTCACCCAGGCCTTCCTCCCGCTGCTGGGGGTCGATCCGGATCGCAAGGGCCGGCCGGGCAAGGTGGTGATGATCTCGTCGGTGGGCGGCGAGACGGCCATGCCGTTCATCGGCGCCTACGCCGCCTCCAAGCACGCCATCGAGGGCTACTCCGAGGCCCTGCGTCGCGAGCTGATCCTGTTCGGCATCGACGTCGTGGTGGTCGCGCCGGGCGCCATCGCCACCCCGATCTGGGACAAGGTCGACGACGACGCCATCGGAACCTATGCCAACACCCCGTACTTCCCGATGCTGGGCAAGGTTCAGGACTTCATGATCGGCATGGGGCGCAAGGGCCTGCCGCCGGCGGCCGTCGGCGCGCTGGTCTGGCGGATTTTCTCTCGGCCCAGCAAGGTCCGCTACCGCATCCTGCGCGGAGAGTTCTTCCAGATGACGCTGCCGAAGATGTTGCCGCCACGGATGGTCGACAAGGCGATCGCCCGCATGCTCGGGCTCTCGCCGTCCCGGTGAGCACCCCCATCCTCGTTCTCGCGAGCGCCAGCCCCCGGCGGCTGGAGCTGCTGCGGCAAGTCGGGATCGAACCCGGCCACGTCGTTCATACCGACATCGACGAGACGTGGCCGAAGGGCGAGACACCTCGCCTGCACGCCCTGCGGCTGGCGCGGGAGAAGGCCGTGGCCGGGTCAACCGCTGAGGCCTTTGTCATCGCGGCCGACACGGTGGTGGCGGTCGGCCGCCGGGTGTTGCCCAAGACGGAGACGGCAGAACAGGCGCGCGATTGCCTGACGCTGCTGTCGGGCCGGGCGCACAAGGTGCTGACGGCAGTGGCGGTGACGGCCCCGGATGGGCGTACGGCCGCGCGGCTGGTCGAGACCCGCGTTCGCTTCAAGCGGCTGACGTCGCGGGAGATGGAAGCCTACCTCGAAAGCGACGAGTGGCGCGGCAAGGCCGGCGGCTATGGCGTGCAGGGCAGGGCGGGCGCCTTCGTCCTGGAGCTGCAGGGTTCCTACACGGCGGTGGTCGGACTGCCGCTCTATGAGACCCTATGCCTGCTCGAAGGGCTGGGCTGGCGGCCATGAGACGCTTCTATCTCGACAAGGGCATCGGCGAGACGCGTGGCGTCATCACCCTCGACGGCCGCCCCGAACGCCTGCTGGTCGCCCGCGACGGCGACGACCCCGCGCAGGCGCTGGGCGCGCGCAGCGTGGCGCGGGTTCGCAACGTCGATCGCGCGCTGTGGACAGCCTTCCTCCAGTTGCCGGGCGGCGCGGCGGCCGTACTCCCACTGAAGGAAGAGCGGTTGGCGGAAGGCCAGGCCGTCGAAGTCGAGATCAAGAGCGAGGCGCGGGGCGACAAGTCCGCCACCGCCCGTCTCGTCGGCCCCGGCGAGGGCGCGCCGCGCCTGCTGGAGGCCGCGCCGAATATCGAGACGGAGCTTCGGGCGCTGGCGAAGGACGAGAAGGTCGTCGAAGGCGCCGCCGCCCGGGAGGCCGCCGACGAGGCGGAGGCCGAGGCGCTGGAGACCATTCACCCGCTGCCCGGCGGCGGCTCGCTGGCCATCGAGGAGACCCGGGCGCTGGTGGCGATCGACGTCGATGTCGGCGAGCGGCAGGGCGCCGACTCCAAGCGCGTGACCCGCCAAGCCAACCTGACGGCGCTGGGGGCGGCGGCGCGGCTGCTACGGCTGAAGGGGCTTGGCGGGCTGGTGGTCTTCGATCTGGCGGGGAGGGGACATGACGGCCAGGCGCTGCTTTCCGCCGCCCGCGCCGCCTTCGGTCCCGACAACCCCGGCGTCGCCATCAGCCCGGTCAGCCGGTTCGGGACCATGGAGCTGACCGTGCCGCGACGGCGACGGCCGGTGCTGGACCTGCTGGGCGGTGATTCTCCGCGGACGAACGCCCTGCGGTTGATTCGCATGCTGGAACGGGAAGGGCGGGCTTCGCCGGGCGCGCGACTGGCCGCCAGCTGCTCGCCTGTCGTGGCCGAGGCCGCCGCACCATATGAATCGGCGCTGGCCGACCGGCTGGGGCGGCGCTTCACCATCGCCGCCCGCGAGGGCTGGCCCGACGATCGCCTGGAGGTGAGTGCGCAATGAGCAAGGGGTGTCCGATCTGCGGCAAGCCGACGGACCAGGCCTTTCGGCCGTTCTGCTCGAAGCGCTGCGCCGACGTCGATCTGCAGCGCTGGTTCGCGGGCGCCTACGCGGTGCCGGCCGTGGAGAATGACGAGGCGCCGGGCAAGGGCGAAGAGGACTGATCGGCCCGCTGGACTTGGGCTAGCGCCTCTTCTATAGACGCGGCTCCCCGCGACGCGGCCCGTGCCTGGGTAGCTCAGTTGGTAGAGCAGCGGATTGAAAATCCGCGTGTCGGTGGTTCGAATCCGCCCCCAGGCACCATCCTCCTTCGTTCACATTTCGCGCCGCAGTTTTGCTGCATTGCAGCATTCGCGGTCCCTTGTTCGGTTAAAACTCGCGCGTGACGCAGGCGTCATCATTGTGCGGTGCAATATATCCCTGCTCGCTAAAGAACAGCCGCTTCCCTACCGGTTAAACAGGTCTTGACGGACAGGTAAGGGTTCGCCAAAGGACGACGGCCGCAAGTCCTACTTGGGGCGAAACCTCGTCCTTCTCCGCGAAGGGCAGGCTTCCCATGCGCCTTCGAAACGCCATTCTTTGTACCGAAGGGTTGGGGATTGCGTTGCGGGTCGGGCGCAGCGAAAGCGGTCTGTTCTGGGGCGGAACGTCAGTTCCGTCGCGGTTCAGGAAAATCAAATTGGGTGGAGACGCTCTCGCGCGACGACCCTCGGTCCAACGTGCTAGACCAACTCAGGAACTGGCGACAGATGCTCGACAAGAAACTTACTCCCATCATCGCTCTTTGCGGCGCCGTGGCGCTGATGACGAGCGCTCCGGCCTTCGCGCAGGAAGCTACTCCGGCTCCGGCAGAGGCGGCCGCCACCAACGACGCCGCCGCGACCACCGCCGCGGCCGCGCCTGCCGAAGCTCCGGCTGAAGACGCCGCGCCTCCCACGATGGAAAAGCGCGACGAAGCTCACAAGCTCACCCCCATCGGGATGTTCCTGGAAGCGGACTGGGTCGTTAAGGTCGTGATGATCGGCCTGATCCTGGCCTCGATCTTCTCCTGGACCCTGCTGGTCACCAAGCTCCTCGAGTTCGGCGCCCTCGGCCGTCGTTCCGACGCTTTCGTGGAAGCCTTCCGCGGCGCCAAGAACATCAACGACATGGGCCGCCTGGCTCAGTCGGAAGAGTTCGAAGGCAACCCGCTGGCCGACATGACGGCCGCCGCCGCCCAGGAAGTGGAGCTGTCCCGTCAGGCCGGCCTGCAGCTGGCTGGCGAGCACCGCGAAACCACCATCGCCCGCGCCCAGACGGCCGTGTCGGCCGTGCAGTCCTCGCTGGCCAAGCGCCTGTCGAGCGGCATGCAGTTCCTGGCCTCGGTCGGCTCGAACGCACCGTTCATCGGTCTGTTCGGCACCGTCTACGGGATCATGAACTCGTTCATCGGTATCGCGAACACCAACACGACCAACCTCGCCGTCGTGGCCCCCGGCATCGCCGAGGCCCTGCTGGCGACCGGTATCGGTCTGTTCGCCGCCATTCCCGCGGTTATCTTCTATAACTACTTCCAAACGCGGATTTCGGCCTATGGCACCCGTTCGGACGGCTTCAACGCCGAGCTGATGAACGCCATTTCGCGGCAGCTCGACAAGGGAGCCTAAAACCGATGGGAGCCAAACTTGGAGGCTCCGGCGGAGACCGCTACCAGGTCGAGCAGAACAGTACGATCAACGTCACACCCTTCGTGGACGTGATGCTGGTCCTTCTGATCATCTTCATGGTGGCCGCGCCTCTTGCTAGCGTGTCGGTCGAGCTGAAGCTGCCGGATGCGGTGGCAAAGCCTCGACCGAACCCGCCGAAGCCGGTTTACATCTCGATCCAGAAGTCAGGGAACATCTACATTGGTGACTTCCCGACTGACCTGGCCGCAATTGGCGACGACCTCCGTACGGCGGTCGGCAGCCGGGATCCTGAGCGGGAGCGGATCTTCATCCGCGCCGACCAGGAAGTCCGCTACGGCGCCTTCATGGAGGTAATGAACGCCCTCCAGGATAACGGCTTCTACAGCGTGGCTCTAATCGGTCAGGACATGACCCCCGCGAAAGGCGGGTGACCCATGGCAGACGATCAGAACCAAGAAGTCCGCCGGCCGCACAACCCGTTTGACGCCCCCGAGCAGAAGGGGCTGGGCAAAGGCTTCGTGACGGCCATGGCCGTTGTGTTGATCTTCCACGCCCTGCTCGGCGTCTATCTGTGGAAGTTCCGGTTTGAGCCGAAGTACCGCACGTTCACGGATGAGAAGATCGACACGGAGCTGGTGAAACCGCCTCCGCCGCCGCCTCCTCCGCCGCCGCCGCCGCCGCCGACGGAAAAGCCGCCGCCGCCGCGTCTGCAGCCTCGTCCTCCGGTGACTCCGCCGCCGGACGTGCCGCCGCCGCCGCCGCTGCCGGTGCCGCCGGTGCCGAAGAACGAACGCGTCGAGAGCCCGGCCCCGCCGGTTATCGCGCCGCCGTCTCCTCCGGCTCCGCCGCGTCCGTCGATCATCACCAATCCGGACTGGCTCCGGAAGCCGAGTGGTGACGATATGGCCCGCTACTATCCGGACCGCGCCCAGCGGCTGGAGCGCAGCGGCCGGGCGACGATCAGCTGCACCGTGAAGGCCAACGGCACGGTCACCGGCTGCTCGATTGTCTCGGAGGATCCGCCGGACATGGGCTTCGGGGATGCCGCGATCCGGCTCTCCAGGCTGTTCCGGATGCGTCCGCAGACGCGGGACGGTACGCCGGTCGAGGGCGGTACGGTCCGTATCCCGATCTCCTTCCAGCTCCCGCGCTAGGGACGGAAGGGTCGCCAGAGTCCAAGCCCCGGAGGGTTCTCCTCCGGGGCTTTTTCTTTTGCCCTCAGGCCAGGTTCTTGAGCTTCAGCCAGCGCTCCAACCGCTCGTTGACGGCTTCCGGCGCCTCCTGCTGCACCCAGTGCGAGACGTTGGGCAGGCGGTTGAGGGTGAGGTCGGCGACGAACGGCTCGTAGTTCTCGGTGAACTCGATGCCGATGGCGATGTCCTCCTCGCCCCAGATCATCTGCGTCGGGACTTCGATGCGCGGGCCGTCGCCATACTTGCCGAGGCCCGGGAAGTTGGCGCGGTAGTAGTTGACCATGGCCGTCGCCGCGCCTGGGACCAGGACGTTGCGGCGGAAGGGCTCCACATCGGCGTCGCTGAAACGGCTCTTGTCGATCGCGCTGCCCCTAAACGCGCGGACCACGGCCCGCCCGCCGCCGGCCGTCAGCGCCAGTTCCGGTATCCCGGGCAGCTGGAAGAAGCCGATGTACCAGGACTTGAGCCACTGTTTCGGGCTCGATCGCGCCCGGGCCAGCGTGCCCGGATGGGGCACGTTCATGATCACCAGCCCGTCCAGCGGCAGCCGCCGCTTGATGGCGAACACCCAGGCGACCAGCGCCCCCCAGTCGTGCGCGATCAACAGCCGCCGCCTGGCGCCCAGCGCCTCGAACATGCCGGCGACGTCCTCGACCAGGTGTTCGACGTCGTAGGCCGCCACGCCCTTCGGCCGGCTGCTGTCGCCATAGCCGCGCATGTCCGGCGCCACGGCCCGCCAGCCGAGCCCGGCCAGCAACGGCAGCTGATAGCGCCACGACCATCGGCTCTCCGGAAAGCCGTGCAGCAGCAGGGCGACGTCGTCGCCTTCGCCAGCCTCGTCGGCCGTAAACGTCAGCCCGTTGGCCGCTATTGTGCGTGTACGGATTTCAACCATCTGTAGCTCTCCCCCGAGAGGGAATGCATACGACGCCGCAAGGCTCGCGGACATCCTTGATTGCGCCGCAAGCTCCGACTACACCCACCCTCTCGCGATGGCGATGCCGCCCTAGCTCAGTTGGTTAGAGCGCCAGATTGTGGCTCTGGAGGTCTCCCGTTCGATCCGGGAGGGCGGTACCACCGTTCTCAAAAAATCTGCGTCCCGGACGTGGGGTTTTCCGCGAAACTGGCCTGTAATGACGCAGGCCCGCTCCGCGTCGCGCGGACGGGCGCGTTCAGGTGCGGGGTTTCTCTCGAGATGGCGCAGCCGCCGGAGCCTCTGAAGGACGCGGGCGATCGGCCCGCCCGCGAGGGCTGGATGGCGCAGTATGCGCCGGCGCTGCGCCGCTATTTCGCCAAGCGCGTGCCGCCGGCCGAGGCCGAGGACCTGGTGCAGGACGTCTTCCTGGCCATGCAGGTGAGGGGAGAAATCCGCGATCCCGAGCAGGCCGACCGCTACCTATTCCGCGTGGCGGCCAACGCGCTGGCGCGAAGGCGGCAACGCCAGCGCTGGGATTGGGCGCACCATGAGGAACTCGACGGCGGTTTCGCGCCCCGCGACGAGCTGCACCCCGAACGCATCATGCTCGATCGCGAGCGGCTGGCGCAGTTCACCGCCGCGCTGGATAGCCTGCCGCCGCGCATGAGCGAGGCCTTCATCCTCCACCGCTTCGAGGAGATGACCTACCGCGAGATCGCCCGTCGCATGGGGGTGTCGGTGCGCACGGTCGAGCACTTCGTCTCGCGCGCCATGCGCCGCATCTACGCCAGCCTGGAGGCGACCGGATGAGCCGCCCGCTGGACGACCTCGAAGACGACGCCATCGAGGCCGCGGCCTGCGACTGGTTCGCGCGGCGCCGCTCGGGCGAGATGACGCCAAAGGACGAGCGCGACCTGGAGGCCTGGCTGGCGCTCGATCCCGCCCATCGCGCGGCGCTGGAGGAGGTTGAGCGGGCCTGGACGGGGCTGGAAGCCTTCCGTTCGACGCCGGAACTGCTGGCTCGGCGCGAGAAGGCGCGCAGCCGCTATGCCGGCGTGCCACGCACCTGGATCATGCGCGCCGCAGCGGCCGTCGTTGCGGTGGCGGTGATCGGTGGGGGCGTCGGCTGGCAGTACGCCGGTTCGGGCGCGTTCTCGCGGGCCTATTCCGATCAGCAGTACCGCACGGTGGTCGGCGAGAGGACCAACCTGACCCTGCCGGACGGGTCGGTGGTGACGCTGAACACCGACTCCGTCCTGCGCACGACGTCCGAGCGCGGCAAGCGGGTGGTCTATCTCGACAGGGGCCAGGCCTTCTTCCGGGTCGCCAAGGACAAGACGCGGCCGTTCGAGGTGCATGCCGCCGGCCGCGTGGTGACGGCGGTCGGCACGGCGTTCGATGTCCGCGTTGACGGCGGCTTCGAGGTGACGCTGGTCGAGGGCAAGGTGCGCGTCGCCGCGCCGGCCGCCGAGGCTCCCGCCAGGCCGGGCGCGCCACCCACACCGCCCGTCGTGCAGACGACCGAGCTTGTCGCCGGCAACCGCTTCAGCCAGCCGGACAACAGCCAGTGGGTCGTCGCCCGCGCCGACACCGCTCGCGAGACAAGCTGGGTCACCGGGCGCCTGACCTTCGAGAACGAGCGCCTGGCCGAGGTGATCGCAGAATTCGAACGCTATTCGCCCCGCCGCATCGTCATCGACGACCCGGCGCTGGGCGAAGAACGGGTCAGCGGCACCTTCGAAACCGGCGACGTCGACAGCCTGCTACGCACCCTGCGCATGGCGCAGATCGCCCGCGTGGAAACCGAGACGGCCGATGCCGTTCGCATCGCCCCGCTGTGATCTTCTGAAAAATTATTCGCCGCCCCCACGTGGGGATCGGCGGCGCTCCGGCCTGTTATGCTGCGGGGGCGAGGCTCCCGCAGAACAACAGGGGGGAGCGAAATGAATACACTCAGCAAGCGACTGCTGTGCGGCGCGGCGGCGATCACCATGCTGGCCAGCGCCGGCGCAGCCTATGCGGCGGAGGAAGCGGTCCGCTTCGAAATTCCGGCCCAGCCGCTGACCGCGGCGCTGAACGAATTCGGCATCCAGAGCGGCTCGGCCGTTCTCTTCAAGGCCGATGTCACCGGCGCGAAGCTTTCTCGCCCCCTGAACGGTTCGGCGGAACCGGAGATGGCCCCCGCCGCCATGCTCGATGGCACGGGCTTGAGCTACCGCCGCGAAGGCGACGCCTTCGTCATCGTGCAGGGAGGGTCGGCCGACCCCCAGGCCGCAAGCGCCGCGGGGGACGGCGCTGAAGTCGAGGCCCTGATCGTTACGGCGCAGAAGAAGGAAGAAGACATCCAGGACGTGCCGATCGCGATATCGGCGTTCACGTCGAAGGATCTGGAAGCCCAGAAGCTGGAAGGCGGTTTCGACCTGCTGAAGGCCATCCCGAACGTCACCTTCTCGAAGAACAACTTCACCAGCTACAACTTCTCGATCCGGGGCGTCGGCACCAAGGCCGTGTCGGCGACGACCGACCCCGGCGTGGCGGTCGCGTTCAACAACAGCGGCCTCATCGTCAATCGCCTGTTCGAGCAGGAATACGTCGACGTCGAGCGGGTCGAGGTCCTGCGCGGACCGCAAGGCACGCTGTACGGCCGCAACGCCACCAGCGGCGTCATCAACGTCATTTCGTCCAAGCCCGACCTCAGCGAGTTCAAAGGCTGGCTGAAGGGGGAGGTCGGCAACTACAACGCCAAGCGTATCTCGGCGATGGTCAACATTCCGCTCGTCGACGACAAGCTGGCCATCCGCTTCGCCGGCGGCCTGACCCAGCGCGACGGCTACGGCTACAACGCCATCACCAAGAGCGACGTTGACGGCCGCGACCTGTGGTCGGCGCGCCTGACGCTGGGCTTCGAACCGGCGGAAACCTTCCGCGGAAACCTGATCTGGGAGCGCTTCAGCGAGGACGACGAGCGTGCGCGCACCTCAAAACAACTTTGCCACACTGACCCCGGCGTCCGCGAAGTCGGCAGCGTCACCGGCATCAACGACATCGGCGGAGGCGTGCTGAGCCAAGGTTGTCTCCCCGGCTCACTTTACGATGACAACGCCTTCGGCGCGCCCAACGGCCACAGTCTGCCCTACATGTTCGCGCTCAGGCAGGAGCCGGGGAGCCGAGCGCCCATCGCAGGCTACGTCGATCCCTATAATGGGTTGATGCAGTCGAACGATTTGCGGGAAATTTCGTCGCGGTTCGACCCGATCTACCGAGCCCAGGCCGATGTGGTCGAGCTCAACCTCGAATATGACCTGACGCCCCAGCTCACCGTGGTGTCTCAGACACTGTACAACGAAGACGAGATCTACTCGACCCAGGACTACAACCGCTTCAATACCCGGCCTGTCCTAAATGACTCGCCGCAAGGATGCTTCTTCATTTACGACTTTGGCGCCAGCAATGGCTGTCCCGGTGGCTATTTTAACGATCCTCAGCTTGGAAACTCGAACACAATCGTCATTCAGGATATTTCCCAAGGTGAGGCCAAGCAGTTTTCCCAGGAGTTTCGGCTTCAATCGAATTTCGACGGCCCGCTGAATTTCAGCGTGGGCGCCAATTATGTGAAGTTTGAAACTAATATCGACTACTATGTGCTGAGTAACGCCTTTACGCTGATTTCCTTCTTCCAACTCAGCGGCGCCTATGCCCCCGATGCGGCGGCCGATCCCCAACTAAATACGGTCGTTGATCCGAACCCTCTCGATTCCATCACTGGCGACGCTCATAATTATTACCGCAGCCAGAACCCCTACAAGCTGACTTCAAAGTCAGCCTTCGGCGAAGTGTACTGGGAATTCTCGGATGCGATGAAGCTTACCGCCGGGCTTCGCTATACGGACGACCGCAAGAGGTTCGAAGTGTGGCCGACCATTCTCCTGAACCATGAGGCGACGCCGTATCAGCAGGACGGTGAGATCGACCAGAGCTGGGGTGAATGGAGCGGGCGGTTGGGTGTCGACTGGAAACCCGACCTGCCGTTCACCGACGAGACCATGCTCTACGCCTTCTATTCGCGAGGGTACAAGGCGGGCGGTGCCAACCCTCCGAACATGGCTCCGATCACGTACCCGCAGAACGACATAACGTTTCCGATCCCGATAACCGCCATACACCCGTCGACCTTCGATCCGGAGTTCGTGAACGCGTTCGAAATCGGCGCAAAGAACGTCCTGATGGGAGGAGGCCTGATCTTCAACGCCACGGCCTTCTATTACGACTACAAGGATTATCAGGTTTCCCAGATCATCGACCGCATCGCCCTCAACGAGAACTTCGATGCGGAAATCTGGGGTCTGGAATTCGAAACCTTGTGGTCGCCGACGCCTAACCTGCGCTTCAACGCCAACCTCGGTTACCTCGACACCCGCATCGCCGACGGCG
This sequence comes from uncultured Caulobacteraceae bacterium, assembly GCA_946482375.1. The sequence continues at coordinate 10,798 of CAMLRH010000006.1, forward strand.
AGAAGTCCATCGACATGATGGACCGGACCGCAGGGAACGATGAATGGGTCACGATGAAGAACTGGATTCAATTCCCGTCCAACTGCATCGTGCCCAGAGGGTTTCTGGAAGACGCAATTGCGGGCTGGCGGGCGAGTCCTCTGGCGGGATACAGCGGCCCAGAGTTCACAGACCTTCAGGCGCTGATCTTCCTGTTCGACTCACCCTGCGTGAACCTCTACGGGGAAGATCGGTCGAGCAATTTTGGCGCCTTCCCGCTCCACTACTTCTACACCGGCGTATCGTATCACCCGTTCGATCCCGCCGGAGGAGATCCCTGGGGAGTGTCCACGGAGGAAGCCAACTGGGGCGCCGGCTTCTACAAGGAGCTTGGCGGCAACGAGCTGCCGAACGCGCCGCACTGGACGGTGAACATCGGCTCCCAATACAGCTTCGACTTCCTCGAAGGCTGGCGCGGGACCGTCCGGGCCGACGCCTACTGGCAGTCGCAGTCGTATCACCGCATCTACAACTTCGAGCCGTATGACAAGCTGCACGGCTGGTACAACGCCAACCTCAGCGTCTGGGTGGAGAACGACGACGGGCTGAAGATCGAGGCCTACGTCAAGAACCTGCTCGACGCCGACCCGATAACCGACGCGTTCCTGAACTCGGACGACAGCGGCCTGACGACCAACGTCTTCATCCTCGACCCGAGGCTGATCGGCCTGTCGATCAAGAAGGAGTTCTAGTCCCGGCTTCGGTCCCCTTCGAACCGGAACACTGAGGCGGCGGCTGTCGAGGCCGCCGCCTCTTTTCTTTTCACCGTCATCCTCGGCCTTGTGCCGAGGACCCAGAGACGCTGGCGTTACCGGTTTCGCAGTGCGTTGGCCAATGGCGCGGCTACCCGTCAATCGCCTCGATTATGGGTCCTCGGGATAAACCCGAGGATGACGGGGGAGAGGTGGCGCCCATCAGTTCGAAATCCTCCGGGTTCGGCGCCAGCGTGGCGGTCCAGTAGTCGACGAGCGGAAAGGGCCAGTTCTGGCTGACGCGGCCCTGGGCGTTCTTGTACCAGCTGGTGACGCCCGGCGAGCCCCAGGCCATCCAGCGGTTGGCGGCGTCGATCTTCTCGTTGAAGGCGTCGTAGACGTCGCGGCGGACTTCCATGGTCTTGGCGCCGGTCTTGGCCAGCAGTTCGAGGCAGCCGATCACGTATCTCACGCTGCATTCGGAGAAGAAGATGATCGAGCCGTTGACCACGATGTTGGTGTTGGGCCCATACAGCGTGAAGAAATTCGGAAAATTCGGGTGTGTCATACCGAGGTAGGCGCGCGCATCGCCCGCCCATTGCTCGTGCAGCTCGCGCCCGCCGCGGCCCCTGATCGTAAACGTCTTGAGGAAGTCGCTGGCCGTGAAGCCGGTGCCGTAGATGATGACGTCGGCCTCGTGCAGCTGGCCGTCGGCGGTGACGAGGCCCTCCGGCCGGATCTCGGTGATGGCGTCGGTGACCAGGTCGACATTGTCGCGCCTGAGCGCCCCGATCCAGACGCCGTTGTCGCGCACCGAACGCTTACCCCCGATGGGGTAGGTGGGGACGACCTTTTCCAGCAGGTCCGGCCGGCCCTCGCACTGCGGCTTGATCATCTCGACCAGCATCTCGCGCAGCATCAGGTTGGCTTCGCTGACGGCGACGTCGGGGCCGCTCCAGTCCGGGTCGGCCCTCACCGCCTCGTAGATGCCGTCGGTCAGCATCCAGAACAGCCAGAAGCGGTACCACTTCTCATAGAAGGGCACGTGTTCGAGCAGCCAGCGTTCGCCGGCCTTCACCGGGTCATGGTAATCGGGCGTCGGCCCAAGCCATGGCGGTGTCCGCTGGAACACCTCCATGTGGCCGACGTCCGGCGCGATCGCGGGCACAAACTGGAAGGCGCTGGCGCCGGTCCCGATCACCGCCACGCGCTTGCCCTTCAGGTCGACGTCATGACGCCAGCGGGCCGAGTGGAAGGCTGGGCCCTCGAAGCTGTCGCGGCCCTTGATGTCGGGCAGGCGCGGCTGGTTCAGCTGGCCGACGGCGCTGATGACGGCGGTGGCGCTCAGCGTCTCGACCGCGCCATCCTTGCCGCGAATGCGGACCTTCCAGGTCTCGCCCGCCTCGTCAAAGGCGGCTTCCTCGACGGTGGTCTCGAAGCGGATGTGTTTCCGCAAGCCGTGCTTGTCGGCGACCCGGCGGAAGTAGTCCCAGAGCACGTCCTGCGTTGAGTAGTGATACGGCCACTCGTGGTTCGGCTCGAAGCTGTAGCTGTACAGGTGGCTTGGGTTGTCCACCCGGCAGCCGGGGTAGGTGTTCTCCAGCCAGGTGCCGCCGACGTCGGCGTTCTTGTCGATGATGGTGAAGGCGACACCGGCCTGCTGTAGGCGGATGCCGGACAGAATCCCCGACATGCCGGCGCCGATCACCACGACGTGCATATCCTTCGCCGCCCGCGCCAGCTTGGGCTCCGTCCAGACCGGGCGCTTCTTGTCCACGCCGTCGACCGACAGCTCCTCCATCAGGAAGGGGACGTAGCGCTCCGGGATCTCCGCGCCGGAAATGAAGTCCATCATCTGGCGGATGGTGGCGTGGTCGGGAGGTGGGGGCAGGGCGGCGCCGGCCGCGAAATCCGTGATCACCCGCTCGGCCAGCGCGCGGATCTCGGCCTGCTTCTCAGGCGGAATACCGCCCTGACCGTCGCCGAAGAAGTCGTAGACGGGCTTCACGCCCTCCAGATGGCTCGCGTCGCCGGTCAGGTGGACCAGCGACATCATCAGCGAGGGCAGGTGGGCTTCGGCCAACGCCTGTTTCAGCTCGGCGGTATCGACGGCCATGGGGGTGACCTCCGTGATTTCGCCTACATTCAAACAGCCGTTCGAGCCGCGCAAGTTGCGGCTGATCAAAAAAGCGTCGCGGCCCTGTAGGGTTGGGCGCAAAGTTCCACTCATAACCATCGAGACGACCCGGCATCGGCCGGGGCGGGCGCGTGGAATGGGCGGGCGAATTGGCGGCGAACCCGCATCAGCCTGAGGCGACGACCGGCGGGGAAGCCTTCCCTGACTGGATGGCCGAATACGGCCCGGCGTTGCGCGCCTATTTCCGCAAGAAAGCCGGCGCGGCCGAGGCCGAGGACCTGGTGCAGGAGGTCTTCCTGGCCATGCAGGCGCGCGGCGCCCACGGCATCGAGCACATGGGGCGCTACGTCTTCCGCGTCGCCGCCAACGTCATCGCCACGCGCAACCGGCCGGGGACCTGGCGCTGGAGCGACCACGCGACGCTGGATGAGCTGGTCCTCGCCGATGAGTGCTCGCCGGAGCGGACGCTGATCGCCAAGGAGGCGCTGGAGGACGTGATGGCGGCGCTGAAGGCGAGCCCGCCGCGCGCGGCGCAAGCCTTCATCCTCCACCGCTTCGAACAGCTTTCGTACGAGGAGATCGCCCGGCGCATGGGCGTCAGCGTCAAGGCCGTGGAGATGCATGTCCGCCGTACCATGGAACGGGTGATGGTGCTGATGGAGGCGCGGCGATGAGCGCGGCCCCGGATTTGTCGCCCGCGAAGAAGGAAGCCGTTGCCTGGTTCAGCCGACAGCGCGGCGGGCTAACCAACGCCGAGACGCGCGAACTCGACGCTTGGCTGGACGCCGACCCGGCGCACGTGGAGGCGTTCGAAGCCGTGGCGCGCGCCTGGGCCCGCATGGAACTGCCCCGCGAGGCGCCGGAGCTGCTGGCGATGCGGGCCAAGGCGCTGGAGGAAACCCCCAGCCGCCGGTTCGTCTGGCGCATGGCGGCCGGCATCGCGGCGGCCGCCGTACTGGGCGGCGGCGTGCTCGGCTGGCAGACGCTGGGCTTCAAGGAATACCCGGACCAGACCTTCCGCACCGATGTCGGCCAGCGCTCGACCGTGACCCTGCCCGACGGGTCGGTGGTGACGCTGAACACCGACACGGTTTTGCGCACCAAGTCCGACGGCGAACGGCGGCTGCTCTACCTCGACAGGGGGCAGGCCTATTTCAAGGTCGCCAAGGACAAGCGCCACCCCTTCGTCGTTTCCGCCGCCGGACGCACGGTGACGGCGCTGGGCACCGCGTTCGACGTGCGGGTGGACCAGGAGGCCTTCTTCGTCACCCTGGTCGAGGGCAAGGTGAAGGTGGAAACGCCGTCGCCCCGCCCGGTCTCGCCTGGCAAAACCGCCGCCGCGCCGGTGCAGGATGTCGAACTCGTCGCCGGCAACCAGTTCGCGGCGGTCGGCGATGCGCGCTGGTCGGTCAGCCGCGCCGACACGGCCAAGGAGACCACCTGGCTGACCGGCTGGCTGACCTTCCAGAACGAGCCGCTGGGGGTCGTGGTCGAGGAATTCGGCCGCTATTCCGACCGCGAGATCGTCATCGCCGATCCGGAGCTGGCCGCGCGCCCGATCACCGGTCGCTTCAAGGCCGGCGACGTCGACGCCTTCGTCCGTGCGCTCGCCGAATACGATATCGCCAGGCTGGAATCCGACCGTGAAGTGGTGCGGCTGACGACGCCGCCTACAACGATGTAAAAAAGTTTCGCGCTGCTGTAGGGGTAACCGCTCCTTTCCACTCCTGAATAACGAGGAGCCATGTGCTCCCATAAAACAGGGGGAGATCAGGATATGTCGGCAAAGACCGATCGGCTTTACGCGCGCCTGCTTGGCGGCGCGGCGTTTTTGGCCTTGAGCGCAGGTATAGCGCATGCGGAACCCGCAAACTTCGACATCCAGCCGCAGTCGCTATCAATGGCGGTCAACGCCTTCAGCGAGCAGAGCGGCCGCTCGGTTTTGTTGAAGCCTGAACTCGCCGACAAGCTGGCTTCCCGGGGCGTCTCCGGCGCCATGGAGCCTGAAATCGCGCTGGCCGAAATGCTCGCCGGCACGGGCCTGACCTACCGCCAGGCGGGCGACGCCTTCCTGATCGTAAAGGCCGACGCCGACCCCCAGTCCGGAAGCGCCGCGGGGGGCGGCGCTGAAGGCACCGTCGAAGCGCTGATCGTCACGGCGCAGAAACGGGAGGAAGATATCCAGGACGTGCCGATCGCGATTTCGGCGTTCACCCAGGATCAACTCACGGAACGCCAGGTCGCCGGCGGTCCGGACCTGATTACACAGATCCCGAACTTCACCTTCACCAAGACGAACTTCTCGGGCTACTCGATCCAGATCCGCGGCATCGGCACCCAGGCCATTTCGGCCACGACGGACCCGGCGGTGGCTGTCGCCTTCAACGGTGTCCCGTTCATCCGCAATCACTTCTTCGAACAGGAATTCTACGACGTCAGCACCGTCGAAGTGCTGCGCGGGCCGCAAGGCACGCTGTTCGGACGCAACGCCACGTCCGGCGTGGTCAACATCGTTTCGGCCAAGCCGACATATCGCTACGAGGCGAAGGTCTCTGGCGATCTCGGCAACTACTACACCGAGCGCCTCGAGGGGATGATCAACATCCCGCTCATCGAAGACAAGCTCGCTCTGCGCCTGGCCGGCGAGTGGACCAAGCGCGACGGCTATTCGTTCAACGAGACCACCAATCGGCCCGTCGATGGCCGCGACCTGTGGTCGACCCGGCTGTCCGTTCGGTTCGAACCCGTCGACTGGGTCCGCGGAGATGTCATCTGGGAGCGCTTCTACGAAGACGACGACCGCATCCGCTCGGGCAAGCAACTGTGCAAGAAGGATGTGGCGCCGGATGTGGTGGACGGCTTCGACCTCGATAGTCTGCCCGACGGTTTCCCTCCCTTTAGCCTCGAGAACAATCGGCAAGCGGCGCGGGCTTTCCTGACGCAGGGCTGTTTGCCGGTGTCGATGTACTCCGATGAGGCGTTCCAGACGCCCAACGGCAACGCCATCCCGTTCATTGCCGCCGGCGCCTACGTGTTTTCAAATTTCGACAGCCCTTTTCTGAACCCCATCGACCCGTATGCAAGTCAAACGCAGTCGCGTGATTTGCGGGTGTTCCAGTCCGACCTCGATCCGACCTACCGGGTCCGTCACGACACGCTTGAACTGAACGTTGATGTCGACATCACCCCTAACCTGACGATCACTTCGCAGACCGGCTACGCGAAGGACACCATCCGCTCGACGCAGGACTTCAACCGGTTCAACACCGCGCCAGGCTTGTTTTCAGGAGTCACCCAATACTACGACTTCCCAAGTCCGGTTGGTCCGGGCGGCGTCTATTGCGACCCTCAGCTCGGCCGTTCGACCAAGATGGTCGGCTCGGACCTGTCGCGCGCCTGGGGCAAACAGTTTTCCCAGGAGCTGCGGCTGGCGTCGGATTTCGACGGGCCGTTCAACTTCAGCGTAGGCGGGAACTTCCTGCGCTATAAGACGGAGGAAGATTACTACGTATTCTTCAACCTCCTCACAGCCACGATCCAGCTCATGAACGGCTCTGGGGACAGGGAGTACGACATTTGCCGCGATGGATTGGGCACTGTCGTGATCGAGCCCACGCCCTTCTACTTCGACCCCTTCGGGAATGGTCCGATGGCCGTGCCGTCAAATGGGGGGTGCCAGCAGTCATTCCTCGGGCAGGGGACCTATATCGATCCTAATCCCATCGATCAGCTGGACGGCCTTGGTCACAACTATTTCCGCAGCAAAAACCCCTTCCGGCTGACGTCGAAGGCGGTGTTCGGCGAAGTTTATTACCAGGTGACGCCTGACCTGAAGCTGACGGCCGGCTTGCGGTGGACAAACGACCAAAAGCTGTTTTCGGTCGTCCCGAGCTGGACCTTCCTGCTCGGTGGCGGCTACCCACAGACCGGTATGGTGGATCAGGAATGGAAGGAAACGACCGGCCGGTTTGTGGTCGACTGGTCGCCGGAGCTGCCCTTCACCGACGACACCATGATCTATGCTTCCTACGCCCGCGGCTACAAGGCGGGCGGAGCGAACCCGCCGACTCCCTACCCGAACTTCCTGGGCTTCCAGTCCAATGTGACGCATCCGCAGACCTTCGAGCCTGAATTCGTCGACGCGTTCGAACTGGGGGCCAAAAATATTCTGTTGAATGGCACGCTCACATTTAACGCCAACGCTTTCTACTACGACTACAAGGCCTACCAGATTTCCCAGATCGTCGATCGCACGGCCCTCAACCTGAACTTTGACGCAGAGGTGATGGGTCTGGAGCTGGAAGGTTCGTGGCAGGCGACCGAGGCCCTGAAGTTCAACTTCGCGGGCGGCCTGCAGGATACGACCGTGGGAGACGGACAATCAGCCATCGACCTGATCGACCGCACGGCGGGAGAGCCCGGCTGGATGGTGGTGAAGCCGTATCTCACCGACACGTCTAACTGCGTGCTTCCGTCGTTCGTTGTCCGTGAGGTGCTCGAGGCCTTCCCTTACCCGGACATCTTCAACAGCCTGCTGACGGCCTGCGGAGCGGCGTACAACGAGGACTCCTTCGTCGGAGGCGTTTTCGGCACCCTTGTTAGACAGACCATGGAGAATGCGGGCTTCGACCCGGAAACCGCCCCCAACGATGGCGCCGGCTTCTCGAAGGAGTTGGGCGGGAACAAACTGCCCAACAGCCCGGAGTTCACACTGTCGCTGGGCGCGCAGTACTCCATGCCGATCCGCGAGGACTGGGTCGCTACGTTCCGCAGCGACTTCTACTGGGCCGGCAACTCGTATGCCCGCATCTTCAACGACGAGCCGTACGACAAGATCAAACACCGCACGAACCTCAATGTCGCGGCGATCCTGTCCGGCGGTGATGGGTGGCAGGTCATCGGCTACGTGAAGAACGTCTTCGACGATGACTTCATCACCGGCGCCTTCCTCAACTCCGACGACACGGCGCTGACCACCAACGTCTTCCTGAACGAGCCGCGTCTGTTCGGTGTGCGTGTCACGAAGACCTGGGGCGGACCCAGCAACTAACCGGCTTCGGTCCCCTTCGAACCCGGACGACTGGCGGCGGGTCCTCAAGCCCGCCGCTTTTTTATCGCGTCCGAGGTGGGGAGCCGCGCGGCGTTTGCGTCGGTATCCAGTAGGGGCGGTCTCGTCTTATGCTGCCCCTGAAGGGGAGACCATGACGCGCACGCCGGCACAGCCGAGCCCGGAGCCCGCCGCCGAAGGCGAGGTGCGGGCCTGGCTTGCCCAGTACGGCCCGGCGCTGCGCCGCTATTTCCGCCGCAGGGCAGGGGCCGCCGAGGCCGAGGATCTGGTGCAGGAGGTGTTCATCAGGCTCGTCGCCCGCACGCGGGGCGAGGCGGTCGAGGACGTCGAGCGCTACCTCTTTCGCATCGCCAACAACGTGCTGATCAGCCGCCACCGGCACGACACCGCGCTGGTCCGCCGGGCCGATGACGCCGCACTTGAGCCACTGGACAAGGCCGACGAGATCTCGCCGGAGCGGGCCCTGATCGGCAAGCAGGCGCTGTCGGCGCTGGCGCTGGCGGTGCAGGACCTGCCGCCGCGCACCCGCGAGGCCTTCGTCTATCACCGCTTCGAGGAGATGACCTACGCCGCCATCGCCGAGCGAATGAGCATCTCCGCCAGCGGGGTCGAGAAGCACATCCAGCGGGCGATGGAGCACATCCTGACCAGGATGGGGCCGCGCTCATGACCGAGACGCCAGAAACCATCGAAGCCGCCGCCGCGCGCTGGTTCGCCCGCAAGCGCTCAGGCGAGATGACGCCTGCCGAGTCCGCCGAGCTGGAGGCGTGGCTGGCGGCCGACCCGGAGCACCGCGCGCTCTACGACCAGGCGGAGTACTGGTGGGGGGCGGCCAATGCGCTGCGTGGCGATCCGGCGATCCTGAAGCTGCGCGAGGAGGTGGCGCGGACGAAGGCGCCGTTGCCCAGGCGCTACTGGATCGGCGGCGCCATGGCCGCCTCGCTGGCGGCGGCGGTGTTCGGCGGTTGGCAGGCGATGGACGCCGGCCTGATCCCGACGCCCGCGGCGCTGTTCAGCGGCGAGCAGACCTTCCGCACCGGCGTCGGCCAGACCTCGACGGTCCGCTTGCGCGACGGCTCGGTGGTGACGCTCGACACCGACACCGTGCTGCGCGCGCGGCTGGCCGACGACCACCGCTCGATCCGGCTTTCGCGAGGTCAGGCCTATTTCAAGGTGGCCAAGGACAAGAGCCGGCCCTTCACCGTGGCGGCCGGCGACAAGGTCGTCACCGCTGTCGGCACGGCCTTCTCCGTCAGGCTGCAGAAGAAGGCTGTCGAGGTGACCCTGGTCGAGGGCAAGGTGAGGGTGGAGGACAGCCGCCCGGCCATCAGGCCCAAACCCGGCCAGATCGCCAAGGCCGAGATGCAGGCCGGCTCCAAGCTGGTGGCCGTCGAGGACAAGGGCTGGGTGCTCAGGCCCGTCGACACCGGCAAGGCGACCAGCTGGATGGAAGGCCAGCTGATCTTCGAGAACCGTCCGCTGGGCGAAGTGGCGGCCGAACTGAACCGCTATTCCGACCGCAAGATCGTCATCGCCGACGCCTCGGTCGCGCGCACGCCGATCACCGGCGCCTTCGCCACCGGCGACGTCGATGCGTTCGTATCCGCCGTGCGGTCGTACCAACTCGCAACGGTGACATCTGAGAACCGCGGCGAGGTAGAGCTTGGCGAGGCTGAGTAAAGAGTGACATTTTTGTAGATATGCAGGTGGGGACCCCTGAACCGTCTGCGTCTGTTCAAGTAAGGGGCGATACATCGCTCCCAAAAAATCAGGGGGAGGAAGGGATGTTCCACAAGGAACGCAAGTATAGTGCGCGCCTTCTATGCAGTGCGGCGGTCGGCGCGCTGGCGATTTTCTCGACACCTGCCTACGCGCAGGAGCTGACGCCCATCGAAATTGCGCCACAGCCGCTGGCCAAGGCCCTGGGTGAGTTCGCCGCCCAAACCAAGCGCTCCGTCCTCGTCACGCCTGATCTGACCGTTTCGCGCACCAGCAGCGGGGTCTCCGGGGAAACCGATCCGGAAGCGGCCCTTTACGCGATGCTCGACGGCACTGGTCTTACTTTCCGCCGCGACGGCGACACCTTCCTGATCGTGAAGGTGACCGCTGACCCCCAGTCCGGAAGCGCCGCGGGGGACGGCGCTGACGGGACCGTTGAGGCGCTGATCGTCACCGCGCAGAAACGCGAGGAAGACATCCAGGACGTGCCGATCGCCATTTCGGCCTTCACCCAGGAGCAGCTGACCGATCGTCAGGTAGCGGGTGGTCCGGACCTGATGACCCAGGTCCCGAACTTCACCTTCACCAAGACGAACTTCAGCAGCTACTCGATCCAGATCCGCGGCATCGGCACGCAGGCGATTTCGGCCACCACCGATCCGGCCGTCGCCATCGCTTTCAACAACACCCCGTTCGTCCGTAACCGCTTCTTCGAGCAGGAATTCTACGACCTGCAGCGGGTGGAAGTGCTGCGTGGGCCGCAAGGGACGCTCTATGGCCGCAACGCGACGGCGGGCGTCGTCAACATCATCTCCGAGAAGCCAAAGTTCAGCTACGAGGCCAGGCTGTCGGGCGACGTTTCTAACTACAGCTCGACGCGCGTCGAAGGCATGATCAACCTGCCGCTGGTCGAGGACGTCGTGGCGCTCAGGCTCGCCGGCGCCTGGACCAAGCGGGAAGGCTTCGTCACTAACCAGATCACGGGCAATCCCATCGACGGGCGCGACCTGTGGTCGACACGCCTGTCACTACGGGTGTCGCCGAACGATCGCCTCGACGCCAACCTTATCTGGGAACATTTCGAGGAGGACGACGATCGTCTGCGCAGCGGCAAGCAGCTGTGCAAGACGCACGAAGTCACCGAGGTCGCCGGATTCCCGACGACCCACTACCAGACGCTCCCGGAATTCGGTCAATCGCTCCTGTTCGCCGGTGTCCAAGGCAGCTTCAGCCAGGGGTGTACTCCGAATTCGCTCTATGCTCCGGACTCGTTCCAGACGCCCAACGGCATCGCGCTGCCCTACTACCTGCCCCTCAGCGCCATCTTCCTGCCGGCGGCGCTGGACGACCCCTATGTCAGCCGCTTCCAGTCGACCGACCTTCGGGTCATCGAGTCGACGGTCGATCCCGAGTACCAGGCCAAGAGCGACGTGATCGAGTTGCAGGTCAATTTCGACCTGTCCGACACCCTGAGCCTGTCATCGGAAACGGCCTGGGCGTCCGACTTCATCTTCTCGACGCAGGACTTCAACCGCTTCAATACTGCCCCCGGCGCGTGGCGCCAGGATACCGGAACCCTCGCAGGACGTGAGGGCGTGATCACGCCGGGACCCAACGGGGGCATCTTCTGTGATCCGCAAGTGGGATGCTCGGACCGGCTTGTCGCGGTCGATCTTTCGACGGCGAAGTCCAGCCATTTCAGCCAGGAATTTCGACTGGCCTCCAACTACGACGGGCCGTTCAACTTCAGCCTTGGTACGAATTTTCTGCGCTACGACACTGAAGATAAATACTATGTCTTCATCAACAGCCTGGGTCTTATCTCCGCCATCTCGCCGTACGGAAACGTCGGCCGACCGCATCCGCCCTACGTTTCGGGCGTGACCGACAACGCGCACTGCTTGGCCAATGGCATCGTGCCGCCCGATCCTACCGAAATCCAGGAGGTAACCTACTGCACCTACATGGATCCGAACCCGATCCACAGCCTGAACGACCAGGGCCACAACTATTTCCTGAGCCGGAACCCCTACAAGTTGATCAGCTATGCAGTGTTCGGCGAGGCCTACTACCAAGTCAGCGACAGCCTGAAGGTCACCGGCGGTCTGCGTTGGACCGTCGACAGGAAGGAGGCGCCGGAAATCCCCAGCTGGGTGCTCGCGTCGGACTCCGTCGGCTATCCCGTGACGGATGTTTATGACGAGGAATGGCGCGAACCGACCGGACGTTTGACCGCAGACTGGAAGCCGGACTTGGCCTTCACCGACGAGACCTTGCTCTACGCCTCGATCGCGCACGGCTACAAGGCGGGCGGCGCCAACCCTCCGCCCGCCGGGCCAGTCGCCTATTGCGGCAACTGCGGTCTCAACGCCGACGTCTCCGACGCCAAGGTTTCGGTGACGCACCCGAAATCCTTCGAGCCCGAGTTCGTCGACGCCGTCGAGGTGGGGGCCAAGAACACGCTGCTGGACGGGCGCCTGACGTTGAACCTGGCGGCCTTCTACTATGACTACGAGGGCTACCAGATCTCGCAGATCATCGACCGCTCGGCGCTGAACTTCAATTTCGACGCCGAGGTCTGGGGTGTGGAGATCGAAGCCGACTGGCGCCCGCTCGAGAACCTGCGGCTGGGCTTCAAGGGCGGCTACGAGAATACCCGCGTCGCCGACGGCATGAAGGCTGTCGATGTCATGGACCGCACCGCCGGCGATCCGAACTGGGTCGTGGTGCGGCCATTTCCGACCTACACCTCCAACTGCATCATGCCGACGTGGCTGTTCCTCGGCGCCGGCAACACCCTCGTCAACCTGGGCGGCAAGGGAGGCGGCAATCCTGGCGGTTGCGAGATCGCCTATTCGCTGAATCAGGACCCCGTGACGCTCGCGCCGTACGACGATACGCCGCCGCCGTCGGGCGTCGGCGGCACTCACAACGGCGTCATCGACTACGCGGCCTGGAACCCCAACATCGAAGATTATCCGGGGTGGCCGACCGGCGTACCGCTCGGCATGCAGTATCCGGGTTGGAATCCGGCCACCGCGCCTAACGGCGGCGAGGGCATCGACAAGGACCTGTCAGGCAACGAACTGCCGAACGCGCCGAACTTCACGGCGACGATTACGGCGGACTACGCCGTGCCGTTGCCGCAGGACTGGCTGATGACGCTCCACAGCGACTTCTACTACCAGTCGGAAGCCTGGACGCGGATCTTCAACATGGAAGGCTACGACAAGCTCAAGGCCTACACCAACGTCAACCTCGCAGCGATCTTCACCAACGAGCCGGGCGGCTGGAAGGTGATGGCCTATGTGAAGAATGTCTTCGATCGCGACAGCATCACCGGCGCCTTCCTGAACTCGGACGACACCGGGCTCACCACCAACGTCTTCCTGACCGAGCCCAGGCTGTATGGTCTGCGCGTCACCAAGGACTGGAATGGTGGTCCGTGGTGGACGGGAGCCGGCGCCGATCATGTCGGCCCATATCCGCTGACGATCGAACTCGGCGGCCAGGTGCAGCAGCAGGATGCGCCTTACGCGACGCTGTCGCCCGGCTTCGTGGACAGTTTCTCGGAAGTTCTCGACCCGCGGTCGATTCAGAACCAGGACCTCGACTGGGGTGATGGTCGCGAAGTGGTGCTGACCTACAGGCCTTCGAACAGCCCCTGGCGGATTTCTGCCGGCGCCCGATTTGGCAAGACCAACGGAACTAGCGCCTTTATGGCGGCTGAGCCTGGCGGCCGTGTCTGCCTCGCTGGCCAGTTTCTCTGCGACGCCTATGGGGACTTGTACGGCGACGACGTCTATTTCATCCCCAACAATTTCATGAGTGCGACGACGACCAACCGTGAGGACCATGCGCTGGTCGATTTCGCGGTCGGACGCGACGTTGGCATTGGCAGCTTGATGTCGGTGCTGAAGGCCGGGCTACGTTACGCGGAATTCGACTCCCGCACCCGGGCCACACTGACCGGCGTGCCGAGTTGGAGCCTGCCGGCGGAGGGGGCCTTCTACAATCCGTCCGAGCACGAACGTTATCAGGCCGATCTGACGACCGAACGGCAGTTTGAAGGCTACGGCCCCGTTCTCAGCTGGGAGGCCGCGCATCGTCTGTTTGGCGATGACAGCAGGGGGCATGCCAATATCGACTGGACGCTCGAAGCGGGCGTACTGTTCGGCAAGCAGGACACGACTTTTGCAGGCCAGGAATTGGCCGCGCATTTCGAAGGACCGAAGTATGGATCGCAGGTCGGCGATCCCATCGTCACCGCACCGCCCCCGTCCCGATCGAAGTCGGTAACTGCGCCGACCTTCGGCGCGACGCTTGGCCTGTCCTACGACATCCAAGGGATCAAGGTCGGCGCGGGTTATCGTTGGGAACGCTATTTCGACGTTCTCGACACCGGGTACACCGAGCATGAAAACGCCGACCGCACCATCGACGGGCCTTACTTCAAGCTGTCCGTCGGTTTCGGAGGCTAACTTTCCCTCCGGCTTCGGTCCCCTCTGAACCGGACAAACTAAAAGGCGGCGGGAGTGATCCCGCCGCCTTCTTGTTTCGTCGGTGAAGAACCGAAGCTTACTTCGGGTTCTTGCGGGGACGGCCCGGGCCGCGCTTGGCGGGCGCCGCAGCCGGAGCGGCGGCCTTGGCCTTCGGCGGACGACCCGGACCGCGCTTCGCGCCAGCCTTGGCTGCCTTGGGAGCCTTGGGAGCCTTCGCGGCCTTCGGAGCCGGCGCGGCGGCGGCAGCAGCCTTCTTGCGGCCGCGACCACCCTGACCGAGACCCATGCTGCGGGCCATTTCCGAGCGCGCCTTGGCGTAGTTCGGCGCGACCATCGGGTAGTCCTTCGGCAGGCCCCACTTGGTCCGGTAGTCTTCCGGCGTCATGTTGTATTTGGTGCGCAGGTGGCGCTTCAGCGACTTGTACTTCTTGCCGTCTTCGAGGCTGATCAGATAGTCGGGCGTGATCGACTTCTTGACCGGCACGGCCGGTTTGGCGGGTTCCGCGGCAGGCGCCGGAGCGCCCGAGCTGACGCCCGACAGCGCCTGGTGAATGGTCTGGATCAGGCCGGGCAGGTCGCCTGCAGGCACTGTATTGGCGGAAAGGTAGGCGGCCGCGATATCGGCGGTCAGCTCTACAAGTTGGGCTTTATCTTCCATTTGGCGCGTGCTCCCCAAGGCCACGTAGACAGCCCCCTTTGATCCAAGAAAGCTTAAAGATCAACCACCAGCTTTCATGCACGCCACGTTTTTCGATCAGTTCCGAGAGGAAAAGCGACAACATCGAGAGCTTTTACCACTGTTTCACGGTGAAAGTTTTCGACGGAACTTTACGTCCCACACGGTTACTGCCGTGACGATCGACGCCTCGACAAGCGCTCGTCTCATCCCGAAAATTGAGGTGATGAAAAGCCGGGGCGCCGCGCGGAGCATTCCTTATGCAACCCACTGGAATAACTGGCGAAGCTCATCGTTTCGGGCCGATAGGTCGCCTTTCCGACAAACCGGGAGTTTCCAAGGCGTTAAAGTCTCGCCTCGAGTGGGGGGAAGGCGCTTGCGCGATTATCGGGTCTATTACCTCGACGCCACGGGCCGGGTCTTCCGACGGGAAGCGATCCGGTGTGCGAACGACCAACTCGCGCTCGCCCGTCTCGATGTGATGCGCGTCCACGGCGCGGTGGAGCTCTGGGAGCTCGGCCGGCTCGTCAAGAGGCTGGACAAAGCGTCATAGGCCGCGACTGCGCAGCTGGTTGTGCATGTCGGTGGCGGCGATGGCCGCCTCAGCCTCCGCGACCGTGATCTGGTTCAATCCGCGCACGAGGTCGCCCGCCGCGTAGAGGCCCTCCACCGTCGTCATCTGATGGGCGTTGACGATCAGGCAACCGGTCTGATCGACCTGCGCCCCCAATTCTTCCGCCAACATGCCCTGCGGCGTCGTTCCCAGCGCCGAATAGATGACGTCGAAGCGGCGCACCACGCCATCCTCGAAATCGAAGGCGGCAATGCGGTCATCCTCGATCTCGACGGCGTTGATGTGGGTTTCGACGACGTCGATGCCGGCTTCCGCGAGTTCCCTTCGTTCCTTGTCCGGCAGAGTGGTTGGATCGCCGACGTGGATCAGGCTGACCTGGTCGGAATAGGTGCGCATGAACAACGCCTCGCGCGCGCCCTTCTCGCTGGAGCCGACGACGCCGACGCTCTGGCCGATAGTCTCGTAGCCGTCGCAGATCGGACAAATGCGGATCAGCTTGCGCTGAACGGCGTCGAAGATGTCGCCGAGGTTTGGTTCGTTGTCCTTCACGCCGGTCGCCAGCAAAGCCGTGCGGGCGCGGACCTTGCGGTCCTCCAGATGAACGATGAAGCCGTCCCTTGTCTGTTCGAGCCTTTCGGCGCGACCTTCGATGATCTTCGTGTTGTATCGCCCGGCCTGCTCACGCAACCGCGCCAGCAGCTCGACGCCGGGAATGCCGTCGGGAAATCCCGGATAGTTCTTACTGACCGGTATCCAGCTCGCGCGCGGATCGCCGCCGTCGATGACGACGAAGTTGCGCCGATAGCGGCCAAGATAGATGGCGCCCGTCAGCCCGGCGGGGCCCGCGCCGATGATCACCGCGTCCAGAAGCTCATCCGACATCGGCCAAGCAAACGCGGCTGGACGCTGGATGCTCCCGATCGGTGAGCGGAGTTAGCGCCAGCCGGCCTTTTGCGCGACAGCTTCCGCTTCGGCGTCCAGCGGTTCGCCGACCATGAGGCCCTGCGCGGCTTCGACGACCTCGGGCGGGGTTTCCGACGCCGCCATGCGGTAATCGCCGGCGCCGGCCTCGTGCGCCACGGCCATGCGGACCTTCCAGGCGCCTTCGTCGCGGCAGGCGAGCCCGGCGACCTCGGCGGCGCTGAAGGTGCGGCAGTAGCTGTCGGCGCTCCTGAAGGTCAGCCCGACGCGCACCGCGCTCTCGCCTTGCGTCGAGGCCAGTTGCTTGTCGAGGGCGGTGGCCAGTTCTCCCTTCGCCGTCATGTCCGGGGCGATGGTCGGCTGCGGACCGCGTGGGACCATCAGGCCGGCCGTCACGCCCACGACCAGCGTCGCCGCGACAGCCGCCCAGGTGGGCAGGGCAGGGCGGCGGCGCTCGGCCAGGCTGACGACGTTCGAGGGCTTCGCCGCTTCGACCAACCGCTCGGGCACAGGCTCGTCGAGCACGCTGGCAAAGGCGCCGAAGACACGCGCCTTCATGCGCCGGTGCTTCTCCAGCGTCTCAAGCAGCGCTGGATCGGCCGCGACAGCGCTGTCGACCAGCGTGCGGTCGGCTTCCGAAAGCTCGCCGTCGACATAGGCGATCAGCATTTCGTCGGTGACGGTCATGCCAGCGCCTCCATCAGGGCCATGCGGCCGCGCACGACGCGGCTGTTCAGCGTTCCGGGCGGGATTTCCAGCACGTCGGCGGCCTCGGCGTAGGAAAGGCCGTCGATCAGCACCAGCGCCACTGCCACCCGCTGATCCTCGGGCAGCTGCGCCATCGCCTCGGCGATCGCCAGCTGCTCGTCGGTCTGGCCGGAGCGGTCGGCGACGTTGACGCCGGCGTCCTCGCCGTCCAGCACCTTGCCCCAGCGGGCCCGGCTTCTCGTCTCGTCGATCCAGGCGTTCTTCATGATCCGCATCACCCAACTGTCGAGGCGCGTGCCCGCCCGCCACTGGTCGCGGCGGGTCAGGGCCCGCTCCACGGCGATCTGCACAAGGTCGTCTGCTGCGGCGACATCGCGTGTCAGCACCCTCGCCAGTCGGCGCAGGCGCGGCAGCAGGTCGACAATCTCCTGCTCGAAAGCCACGGGCGGCTTCACCTCGTCTCGATGGATGAAACGACGGGGCCCGCGCGTTTCATCCCTAGGCGATTCCATTATTTCGCCCGTTGTGTAGGTCAGAGCTTCAGCATGGACCAGCGTCGTCGCAGAACACTGATCGGTCTAACGCTGCTGGCGATCGCCGGCTGCGCGGCCGCGCCCGCCGCGGCTCAACTGCTGCCGCCGCTGCCGTTGCCGCAGCTGCCGGGCGTCGGTTCGGTCATGCGCGACGTGGAAAAGGCGCTGCCCATCGAGACGCAGAACCTGCGCGAACTGACCAGCCTGCGCGTCACCCGCCTGCAGAAACTGGTCCGCCAGCACCCGCGCGAACTGGAGCTTGACGATCTCGGCCAGGCCGTGGTGCGCGGCGAGATCCTCGCCGTTTCGCCCACCGAAGCCTCGCTGGAGATCGCCCGCAAGGCCGGTTTCGCCGTCGTGCGCACCGAGACGCTGGAGGATGTCGGCTTAACCCTGGTGACGCTCTCCACGCCGCCGGGGGTCAGCGCCAAACAGGGCGTGAAGCGCCTGCGCAAGGCCGATCCGGCAGGCCAGTACGACTACAATCACATCTACAGCGACGCTGGCCCGATGGCCGCACCTGTGACCGCGGCGGCTGGCGGTAGTGGCGGTTCCTCCGCCGCCCGCGTCGGCCTGATCGACAGCGGCGTGGACGCCAACCACCCTTCGCTGAAGGGCCTCAGCATTCGCCAGCGCGGCTTCGCGCCCGGCGGCGTGAAGCCCGCCGCTCACGGCACCGCCACCGCGTCCCTGATCGCTGGACGCGGCGGCAAGTTCAAAGGGGCTGCCCCCGGCGCTTCGCTGGTGGTGGCGGATGTCTACGGGACCGGCCCCACCGGCGGCTCGGCCGCGGCGGTGGTCAAGGCGCTGGCCTGGATGGCGCAGGAAAAGATTCCGGTGGTGAATGTCAGCCTCGTCGGCCCGGCCAATGCGCCGCTGCAGGCGGTGGTCAAGGCGTTGGCCAAACAGGGCACGCTCGTCGTCGCCGCCGTCGGCAACGACGGGCCGGCCGCGCCGCCGCTCTATCCGGCCTCCTATCCCGAAGCTGTCGCCGTTACCGGGGTTGATGCGAAGGGCAGGGTGTTGATGGAGGCCAGCCGCGCGAAGCACCTCGATTTCGCCGCGCCCGGCGCCGACATGGCCGCGGCGAAGGCGGGCGGCTACGCCTCCGTGCGCGGCACCTCCTACGCCGCGCCCATCGTCGCCGGGAAGCTCGCCAGGCTGAGCAACGGCCGTAGCCCGGCCTCCGCGAAGGCGGCGTTATCCGCTCTTCAAAAGCAGGCGCGGGATGTCGGCCCCAAGGGCGTCGACAAGACCTACGGCTACGGCCTCGTCGGCGAGGACGTGCGGGTATCCCCCAAAAGCCTGCGATAAAAAATCGCACCGGCCGGGATGAAAGCCGGACAGCGGGTCGTTGGTCCCTGTGAGAGGCGGCGCGAGACGCCCTCGCCTCGATGAAGGGAGAACGACTATGCGTAAGACCAATTTCCTTTGCGCGGCGGCCGTCTGCGGACTGCTCGCCTTCGGTACGCAAGCCCAGGCCGGTGGCCTGCTCGGCGGCTCCGGTAGTCTGACCGGCGCGGTTGGCGGCGCTCTCGGCGGCGTTGGCAACGTCGGTGGTCTGACCGGCTCGGTCACGGGTAACGGCAGTGCGGCGGGCAACGTCAGCGGCGGCCTGAACCACAACCTCGGCTCCATCGACTCGATCGACCCCGACCGTGCGGCCCGCAAGGCCAAGCGCGCGGCCAAGAAGGCCCAGGCTGAAGCCGAGGCGCGGGCGCGCCAGGCTCAGAACACCGCGGGTTCGCTCACCAACTCGCTGACGGGCGCCGTGAACGGCTCGGCCAACGGTTCGGGCAACCTCGCCGGTTCCCTGACCCGCGACGGCCTTTCGGCCTCGGGTACGGGCAATGGCTCGGCCTCCGGCAACGGCGACCTGCTGGGTTCGCTCACCGGTTCGGCCATGGGCTCGGGCTCCGCTTCGGGTTCGGCCAGCGCCGACCGCAACGGCGCCAACGCCAGCGCTTCGGCCAACGGTTCGGGCTCCGGTTCGGCCGCCGTCGCGCCGGACACCGGCTACCTGATCGACCAGGCCTACGAAACCGCCGGCACGGCCAAGGCCAAGGCGCGGGCGGCCAAGCGCAAGGCTACGCAAACGGCTCGCAGCGCGGTCGACACGGCCCGCGACATGAAGCCGGACGCGAGCGTCAGCGCCAACGGCTCCGCGAACGCCTCCGGTTCGGGGACCGTCAGCTACTGACGCCCCTGAAGCGGCGCGGCGCCGCCCCTGCACCCCCTGACGCCGCGCCGCTTCTCGACTTGCCAGCGGTCTCACTTCCCGAAATGGTCGGGCGGTGAGGCCGCTTCTTTCCATTCAATACCTGCGCGCGTTCGCTGCCCTGGCGGTGGTGGCCTACCACGCCTGCCAGTGGTCCAAGATCCCCTTTGACATTGGCTCGGCGGGCGTCGACGTCTTCTTCGTCATCTCCGGCTTCATCATGTGGCGGACGACGTCGG
>CAMLRH010000007.1 GCA_946482375.1 uncultured Caulobacteraceae bacterium
GCTGGCCCTTCTTGCCCTCGAGGCTCTCCAGCAGCGCGGTTTCCTCGCCGCAGATGTAGGCCCCGCCGCCGTGGTGGACGTAGATGTCGAAGTCCCAGCCATGGACGTTGTTCTTGCCGACCAGCTTGGCCTTGTAGGCCTGCGCGATGGCCTCCTCGAGGATCTCGCGCTCGCGCACGTATTCCCCGCGAATGTAGATGTAACAGGCGTGCGCCTGCATCGCGAACGAGGCGATCAGACAACCCTCGATCAGCAGGTGCGGATCGTGGCGCATGATCTCCCGGTCCTTGCAGGTCCCGGGCTCGGACTCGTCGGCGTTGACCACCAGGTAGTGCGGACGGCCTTCCTTCACTTCCTTGGGCATAAAGGACCACTTCAGGCCCGTGCCGAAGCCGGCGCCGCCGCGACCGCGCAGGCCGGAGCCCTTGATCTGCTCGATGATCCACGCGGGACCCAGGTCCAGCATGTCCTTGGTAGCGTTCCAGCAGCCGCGCTTCTTCGCGCCCTCAAGGCCCCAGTCGTGGAGGCCATAGAGGTTGGTGAAGATGCGGTCCTTGTCCTCGAGGATGCCGACCATGGCTATTCCCTACTCCCGCTCACCCCGGCGAAAGCCGGGGCCCAGGCCTTTCCAGATGGCGCGGAGTCCGGCTGGACAGTCCTGGGTCCCGACTTTCGTCGGGATGAGCGGTTAAATGGGAGCGCGCTCATTGCGCTGGCTCCGGTTGCGGCTGGTTCGGCAGCTTCAGCGGCTTGGCGAGCGAGCCGTCGTAGAGCGCCGGGTCGGTCAGCGTCTGGATGGCGCCCGCCGGCTCGGAGACGCGGCGGCCTTCCAGATAAGACCCCGGCTTCGGCGACTTGCCGGCGGCGAAGTCGTCGAGGAGGGCGCTGAGCGTCTCCGGCGTCAGGTCCTCGTAGTAGTAGTCGTTGATCGCGGCCATCGGCGCGTTGCAGCAGGCGCCCAGGCACTCGACCTCTTCCCAGGAGAAGCGGCCATCGGCGCTGCGATGGTCCTTGCGGCCGATCTTCTCGGCCAGCACCGCCTTCAGGTCGTTGGCGCCACGCAGCATGCAGGGCGTGGTGCCGCAAAGCTGGACGTGCGCCACCGTCCCCACCGGCTCCAGCTGGAACATGGTGTAGAAGGTCGCCACCTCCAGCACCCGGATCACCGGCATGTCGAGCATGGCGGCGGTAGCGCGGATGGCGGGTTCGGACACCCAGCCTTCCTGTTTCTGGATCAGCCAAAGGATCGGGATTACCGCCGACTGCTTGCGGTGGGCGGGGTATTTGCCCATCCACCACTGCGCCTTCTTCAGCGTGTCCTTGCTGAATTCGAAGCTCGCGGGCTGGTCCTTGGAAAGACGGCGGACGCTCATTTGACGAAGTCCACGCGGGCGATCTTGCCGCCCTTGAAGGTGTAGATGGCCGCGACCTCGAAGACCGGGCCGTCGGGGCCGCGCACGACGCGCTCGTGGTCGATGACGGTGTCGCCGACGACGATGCGGTTCAGCAGCTCGGCCTTGTTCCGCGGGAACTGGGCGAACGCCGCCGCATATCGGTCGCGATAGGCCGGGCCGCCCTGCGTGGTGATCACGCCGTTCAGGTCGGCGACGATCACGTCGTCGGTGAAATAGCCGCAGTAGGCGTCCAGGTCCTGTGCGTTGTAGGCGTCCAGCTGGGCCTGCGCGATCTCGACGGGGGTCAACGGTCGATCTCCCCGAACACGATGTCGAGGGAGCCCAGGATAGCCGAGACGTCGGCCAGCAGGTGCCCGCGGTTCATCCAGTCCATGGCCGCCAGGTGAGGGAAGCCCGGCGCGCGGATGTGGCAGCGGTACGGGCGGTTCGTCCCGTCGCTGACCAGGAACACGCCGAACTCGCCCTTGGGCGCCTCGACGGCCGCGTAGACCTCGCCTTCCGGCGTGCGGTAGCCCTCGGTGTAGAGCTTGAAGTGGTGGATCAGCGCTTCCATCGAGCGCTTCATCTCGCCCCGGCGCGGCGGCGCGATCTTGTGGTCGTCGGAGAGCACGAGGCCGGGCGTCTGGCGCAGGCGCGCCACGCACTGCTTCATGATCCTGACGCTCTGGCGCATCTCTTCCATGCGGCAGAGGTAGCGGTCGTAGCAGTCGCCGTTGACGCCGAGCGGAATGTCGAACTCGAAGTCGTTGTAGCACTCGTAGGGCTGGTTGCGCCGCAGGTCCCAGGCCACGCCCGAGCCCCGCAGCATCACGCCCGAGAAGCCGCGCGAAAACGCCTCGTCCTTCGGCACGACGCCGATATTGACGTTACGCTGCTTGAAGATGCGGTTGGGGGTGATGAGGCCGTCGATGTCCGCCAGCACCTTCAGGAAGCTGTCGCACCACAGGTCGATGTCGTCGACCAGCTCGGGCGGCAGGTCCTGGCGGACGCCGCCGACGCGGAAGTAGTTGGCGTGCAGGCGAGCGCCGGAAGCGCGCTCGTAGAACACCATCAGCTTCTCACGCTCCTCGAAACCCCACAGCGGCGGGGTCAGCGCGCCGACGTCGAGCGCCTGCGTGGTGACGTTGAGCAGGTGGTTCTTGATGCGCCCGATCTCGGAATAGAGCACCCGGATAAGCTGGCCCCGGATCGGGACCTCGACGCCCATCAGCTTCTCCAGGGCGAGCACATAAGCGTGCTCCTGGTTCATCGGGGCGACGTAGTCGAGGCGGTCGAAGTACGGGATCGTCTGCGCGTAGGGCCGCGCCTCCATCAGCTTCTCGGTGCCGCGGTGGAGCAGGCCGATGTGCGGATCGACGCGCTCGACGATCTCGCCGTCGAGCTCGAGCACCAGGCGCAGCACGCCGTGCGCGGCCGGGTGCTGCGGGCCGAAGTTGATGTTGAACTTGCGGACGGGCGTCTCGGGAATATGGACGTCGCTCATCGGCGCCCTCCCGTGCGTCCTTCGACACGCGCCCCTTGGGCGCTGCTCAGGATGACTGATTCATTTGCTGAACTAGTCATGGTGAGCAGGTGCGCAGCACCGTGTCGAACCACGCAAGGCGCTATCTTCAAACCGCTCATGCCTTGGGCGCCTTCTCGTCGCCGGGCAGGCTGTAGGCGCCCTGCGCGCCTTCCCAGGGCGACAGGAACTCCCAGTTGCGCCACTCGGTGATCTTCACCGGCTCGTAGACGACGCGCTTGAGCTCATCGTCGTAGCGCACCTCGACGTAGCCGCTCATCGGGAAGTCCTTGCGCAGCGGATGCCCATGGAAGCCGTAGTCGGTGAGGATGCGGCGCAGGTCGGGATGGTTCTCGAAGAAGATCCCGTACATGTCGAAGGCTTCGCGCTCGTACCAGTCGGCGTTCGGGAACACCGGGGTGACCGACGGCACGGGCGTGTCCTCGTCGGTCGAGACCTTCAGCCGGACGCGCTGGTTCTTTTCCAGGCTGAGCAGGTGGTAGACCACCTCGAACGGCTGCTCGCGCTGCGGGTAGTGGACGCCGGCCAGGTCGATCAGCTGGATGAAGCGCCAGTCGGGATGATCGCGCAGCTGGGTCAGCGCATCGGCCACCCTCCCCGCCGGGCCGGTCAGGGTGAGTTCGCTGAACTCGACCTTCCAGCTCGCCACGGCGCCCTTCGTATTGGCGACGATGGCCTTGCCCAGCTTGGCGAGCGTTTTGGCGTCGTTGACCCAGATGTGGCCGGGGATGCTCATCGTTCGATGGTCCCCGTGCGGCGGATCTTCTTCTGCAGCTGCAGCACGCCGTAGACCAGCGCCTCGGCGGTCGGCGGGCAACCGGGGACGTAGACGTCCACCGGCACGATGCGGTCGCAGCCGCGCACCACGCTGTAGGAGAAGTAGTAGTAGCCGCCGCCGTTGGCGCAGCTGCCCATGGAGATGACGTAACGGGGCTCCGGCATCTGGTCGTAGACCTTGCGAAGCGCGGGAGCCATCTTGTTGCACAGCGTGCCGGCCACGATCATCACGTCCGACTGGCGCGGCGTGCCGCGCGGCGCGAAGCCGTAGCGCTCCAGGTCGTAGCGCGGCATCGACGCCTGCATCATCTCGACCGCGCAGCAGGCGAGCCCGAAGGTCATCCACATCAGCGAGCCGGTGCGCGCCCAGGTGATGAGGTCGTCGAGCCCGGCGGTGACGAAACCCTTGTCGGCCAACTGATCGTTGACGTGGCCGAAGTACGGGTCATGCGCCTTGGGGTCGTAACCCTCAACGGTCGCGCGGCCGCCAGCGCCGGCAGGAACGATCACTCCCATTCCAGCGCCCCCTTCTTCCACTCGTAGATGAAGCCGACGGTCAGCACGCCGAGGAAAACCATCATCGACCAGAAGGCGAACTGGGTCGCCTCGGTCGGCATCTTCATCAGCGTCACCGCCCACGGGAACAGGAAGGCCACTTCGAGGTCGAAGATGATGAAGAGGATCGAGACCAGGTAGAAGCGGACGTCGAACTTCATCCGCGCATCGTCGAAGGCGTTGAAACCGCACTCGTAGGCCGAGAGCTTTTCGGGGTCCGGCGCCTTGGGCGCCAGAACGGCGGCGCCGACGACGAACGCGATGCCGACTACGGCCGCGATCCCGAGGAAGATCACGATCGGAAGGTACTGCAGGAGAAACGCGTTCATGGGGCGCCCGGGGAGAGTCGCGGGGTTGTAGTCTAAACCTTTCGGGGGTTCAAACGGTCCCGGCCGGCCTTTTTGAGGCAGATTTCACCTAACGATGAAATCGCCTGCGCCTTGCGAGGCTTAAGCATGCGTGCAGACATCCGCGGATGACGAAAAAGTCAGCCGCCCTGCGCTTTCTGGACGCCGTCGAGCGCATAGGCGACCGCCTCCCCGACCCGGTTTTCATCTTCGCCTGGCTGGTGCTGGCGCTGGTCGCGGCGAGCGTGGTGTGTGCGGCGCTAGGCGTTTCAGCCGTGCATCCGGGCGACGGCGAGGTGCTGGTCGCCAAGAGCCTGCTGGCGCCGGACAACGTCCGCACGCTGCTGACCGAGATGCCCAAGACGCTGACCGGCTTCGCGCCGCTGGGCTACGTGCTGCTGGTCATGCTGGGCGCCGGCGTGGCCGAGCGGGTCGGCCTGCTGTCGGCGGTGATCCGCATTCTGGTGCGCCGGACGCCGAAGGCGCTGCTGACGCCGACCATCATCCTCGTCGGCCTGTTCGCCAACCACGCGGCCGATAGCGGTTTCATCATTCTGCTGCCGCTCGCGGCGGTGGCGTTCGCTTCGGCGGGACGCCACCCCATCGCCGGCATCGTCTGCGCCATGGCCTCCTGCGTAGCGGCCTTCGCCGGCAACCCGACGCCCAGCCAGTTCGACGCGCTGATCCTCGGCTTCACCGAGCCGGCGGTGCATATCCTGGATCCGGGCTGGCGGGTGAACCTGGTCGGTAACTGGTGGTTCACGATGGCCGGCGCGGCGCTCTTCATTCCGGTCGGCTGGTGGGTGACGGACAAGGTCGTCGAGCCACGGCTTGGCCCCTGGACCGCGCCCGAAGGCCATGTCGCGGCCGACGATGAACTGTCGCCGGATCAACGAAAGGGCCTGCGCTGGGCCGGGCTCACCGCCCTTGGCGTCGTCGCACTTTGGGTCGGCATGACGCTCGTTCCCGGCGCGCCGCTGAGGGACGCTACGACGAACGACCTGACCCAGTGGACGCCGCTGTTCCGCTCACTGGTGGCGGGCTTCTTCGTGCTCTTCCTGACCACCGGCTGCGCCTACGGGCTGGCGACCGGGGCGATCCGGTCGGACCGGGACGTGGTGAGGCTGGCCGGCGACTCCATGGCGACGATGGCGCCCTACATCGTGCTGGCGTTCGCGGCAGCACACTTCATCGCCATGTTCACCTGGTCGAACCTCGGCGTGATCATCGCCATCGACGGCGCCGAGGCGCTGAAGGCGACGGGCATGCCGCTGGTCGTGCTGCTGTTGGGCGTCGTCGCGATGACCGCCGTGCTCGACCTCTTCATCGGCTCGGCCTCGGCCAAGTGGGCGGCCATCGCGCCGGTGCTGGTGCCGATGTTCATGCTGCTGGGCGTTTCGCCGGAAATGACGACGGCCGCCTACCGGATGGGCGATTCGACGGTGAACATGTCCTCGCCGCTGATGCCCTACTTCGCGCTGGCGCTCGGCTTCGCGCAGCGCTGGAAGCCCGACATCGGGGTCGGCGGGCTGATGAGCTCGCTGCTGCCCTACTCCTTCGCCTTTATCTTCGTGGCGCTGGCGGTGACGGGCGCGTTCGCGGCCTTCGAGTTGCCGACCGGACCCGGCGCGTCGTTCCACTACGATGCCGCAGCCCTGGCCCGTTGACACCGTAAGGCCCGAGACATATCAGACGCGCCTCGCGCAAATGCGGGTGTAGCTCAGTTGGTTAGAGCGCCGGCCTGTCACGCCGGAGGTCGCGGGTTCGAGTCCCGTCACTCGCGCCACTTTATGGTGGCCCGTCGCGCTTCCAGAATTCGCTGAAACCCTAGGCCGCCGCGGCGACGTGGGTGTCGCCCAGGCCCTTGCCGACGGGGTTGTGGGCTTCGCCGGTCATGTCGGCGGTGTTGCGGACCTGCCAGCGGCGGCCGGCTTGCGCCATTCGCCTGCGCGCGGCGGGGCTGCGCGAGCCCCAGGCGTAGATCGCCGCGTTCACCGGCATCATGATTAGCGGGAACCAGGGGATGTAGCGCTTGGGCAGGCCCAGGTTGTCCATCCCCGCCTGTCCGAGGAAAAACAGGTTGATGGAGAGGTTCTTCTCCCGCTCCCAGCGCCGGCGCAGCCACGGCAGCGTCTTGTAGGGCCGGTTCAGCGGCTCATCGGCCAGCGCGCCGGCCAAGGTGCGGCCGGAGGTGTCCGACGGGGCCACGACGCTGAGCAGCGTGTGGTAGAGCAGCCGCATGCCTTCCGGCTCGGTCTTGGGCTGCAGTTCCAGTTCGACGCCCATCAGCCAACCGACGTAGCGCATCAGGTGGATCACCGCCTTGCCGTCGCCGCGCGACACCGGATAGCCGAGCGTGCGCACGCCCTGCAGCATGACGATGGAGAACGCCATCTGGGTGGCGGCCATGTCCATCTGGTTGATCGGCACGCCGTCGCGCTCGATGTCCCAATCGTTCAGCCTGGCCACATGGCGGCGGACCAGCGCGTGGATCAGGCGCACCCGCAGCGTCGACTTCAGGCCTTCGCCGAAGCGGCCCATGCCGCCATCCTCGGTGCAGGCGAGCCACCAGTGGGCCGTCTCGGCCAGACGCTTGGACGAGCCCTTCTCCAGCGCGCCGGTGATCACCAGCACGCGATTGAAGTCCGGCGACTGGTAGCCGCCCATCAGCGCCCCGTCACGCATGACCCAGGCGCCGACGCGGCCGGTCATCTGGCAGACCTCGGCCCCCCGCGCGAGCATGGCGTCATCGACCCAGTCGGGCTGGCGGCCGTACTTCTCAAAGAAGACGCGTAGCGGCTCCGGCGCGTCCGTCACCGTCTCGATGCCGTGGTCCAACGCCTGGTCGAACAGCTTGCGCCCCTCGCGCATGCCGACGGACATCATCCAGTCGACCAGCACGTCCATCTCCGGGTCGCTCCGGGTGAGCGCCCTGCCCAGCGCCTCCCACTCCTCGGTCGTCGGTTCGGCGCCCGCCCCGCCGGCGATCATGCGCAGCAGGCGGCCGATGCGCTTGGCGTGGGCCAGCCCGCGACCATGGCGGACGGGAATCGGGGGCGAGTCGGGGGTCATTTCAGCAAGGCTCATGGACCGCCGTTATTACGAGCATCCACTCGCATTCAAGTCGCATTTGGATATTCACCAACTGAGGAACGCGAATTGAACGCGAGTAACTATTCGCATTATATCAGTCGCCATGAACCAGATTCCCGACCGTTCCCAATTCATCGTCGACGACGCCATGCTGACGCCGCCGCCGCTTCAGCCCATGCGCGCCATCCGCGCCTTCGCCAAGCTGGTGGAGGACAAGGAAGACACCTCGCAGGTCTTCGAGATCATTCAGGCGCTGTCGGGGAACTCACTGCGGAAGAACTACGACCGCATGTTGGGCACGGCCAAGGGCGGCATGCAGGCCTACTCCGGCATCGAGCTGGCCCCCTACTTCGACGACGAGTCCTGGCTGGCCCAGTTCGGCGAGGGCACCGTCGGGGCCTACTACCGCGCCTTCCGCGCCGAGCGGGACCTGACGGTCGATGGGCTCGCTCAGGAGGCCCTGAAGGTCAACGACGGCGTCGAGGCCCCCCACCCCATCGCCTGGCTGGCGCGCCGTCTGCGCGACACCCACGACCTGTGGCACACCATCACCGGCTACGGCACCGACGCGCTGGGCGAAGCCTCGCTGCTGGGCTTCACCTACGCCCAGGTTCCCAACAACGGCATCGCCTTCATTTGCTTCGGCGCCGCCAACGAGTTCCGCAAGCTGCGCCAGCCCTATCCCTACGCCCGCTCGATCTGGGAAGGCTATCAGCTGGGCAAGCAGGCGGGGCGTCTGATCGACGAGGACTATCTCAAGCTGCTCGGTGAACCGCTGGAACAAGTCCGCCAGCGCCTGAACATCGGCCGTCCGGAAGTCTACCTTTCCATCCCCGCCGAGCATCGCAATCGCTTCGGACACCCGGTGGCCATGGCCGCCTGATTGCGGTCCTCCTGAAATGCGAGTATGCGCTCGTGTTCAGGGGGAGCAATGAAGAAGGTCCCGACCCAGGGGCGCTCGCGCCAGATGGTCGACGCCCTGATCGAGGCGACGGCCCGCACGATCGCCGATCGCGGCTGGCAGGCCACGACCACCAACCACATCGCCGCGCGAGCGGGCGTGTCGGTGGGCTCGCTCTATCAATACTTCGAAGGCCGCGAGGATCTGCTCGCCGCGCTGATGCAGCGCGAGCGCACCCGCATCCTGGCGCGGCTGGACGAGGCCATGCCGGGGCTGATCGAGGCCGCCCCGCGCGTCGCCATCCGCCGTCTGCTGGAAATCGCCTTCGAGGAAGGCTCGCGCGACGAGGCCATTTTCGAGGCCATCAGCAGTGACCTGCAGGCCCTGGGCGCCGCCGAATTCGCCGACGTCCTCGGCGGCTACATGCTCGACGCGCTGCGGCTGGTGCTGTCGCAGCGATACGCCGACTTCAAGCCGATCGACGCGCCGACGGTGGCCTTCATGATCGCCAACGGCACGGTGATGGTCATCACCCGCTTCTTCACCCTGCGGCCCAAGGGCGTGACCACCGAAAACCTGCTCGACGAGCTGACCGACCTCTACGCCGGCTATTTCGAGCGCAAGCTGAAGCCGCGCGACTAGTGCGCCAGCGCCGGCTCGCCGTCGACGAAGCCGGGGTGGCCGCTGACCCGCTCATAGACGCGGGCGAGCTTCGAAAACACGCTGTCCCAGCCATGAACGTTCGCCGCCCGCTTGCGCGCCGCCAGCCGCAGGGCGTCGAGGTCGCGGGCGAACAGCGCCTCGATGGCCTCGGCCATGGCTGGACCCGAGGAACGCTGGGCGAGCTGGCCGACGCTCTCATCTACCGACTCCGCCACGCCGCCTGAGCCGACGCCGACCACCGGCAGGCCGCAGGCCATGGCTTCCAGCACGATCAGCCCGAACGGCTCGGCGTCGTTGGCGTGGACGAAGGCGTCACAGCTGGCCAGCACCCGCGCCAGCTGGGCCGGGTCGCGCTGGTAGGACATCGAGATCGTCCGGTCCGACACCGGCGCGCCCGCGCCGGCGCCCACGAACAGCAGGACGTAGGGGTCGCCGAGCTGCTCCACGGCCTCGACCAGCACGTCGAGCTTCTTCTCCCGCGCCGGGCGGCCCGCGAAGACGAGCAGCTTCTTGTCGGGCGAAAGCCCGATTTCCCGGCGCAGCCGGCCGCGGTCGGCGCGGGCGGGGTGGAAGGTCTCGACATCGACGCCGAGCGGCAGCGCGATGGGGCGCTCCACCCCCGCGTCGGCGAGGCGCTGGGCGATGTAGTGGCTCGGGGCCAGCACCTGGTCGAACTCGCGGTAGATGGTCGCCCAATGCTTGCGGACGGGCTTCTCGGCCCATTCGCCGATGTGCAGGGCGGCCAGCGCGCCAAGATCCGTATGGCAAAAGCCGATGACCGGCACGCCCAACCGCTCGCCGGCCTTCAGGGCGGCGAGGCCGGGCGTATAGACGTCGCCGGCCTCGATCAGGGTCGGGCGCTGGCGGATCAGCCGCTCCATCCAGACGGTCTTGGAGAGCGGCCAGCGGTAGCCATCGCCGAAGGGCAGCGGCGCCGCATAGATCGAGACCTGGCCGTGGCCGTCATAGGCGTCCCTCGGCCCCGGCGCGACCAGCACGTGGCGCACGCGGGGGCGCTGGGCGGTAAACCAGGCGCGTTTGGCGGTGAGGTAGCGCTTCACACCCCCGCTGCGGGGCGCATAGAGCATGGTCGTATCGACGAGGCGGGCCGGACGGCCCATGCGTTCCACGGCGCTGGTTTCGCGCTGCAGCCTCTCCCCCTCGAACGTGTAGCCCCCGCTGTCGATCAGCACTGGAGTCGCCTGTTTCCTTGCGGCCACGTCGCTGCCCGGACGCCGCTCCATTAAGCACCGGCGATGGGCTCAGGTTCCATATATATGGTGAAGCTTGTGAGCCGATGACAATAGACCACCGCGGACGCTTGGGGGCGTCCGCGGTTTTCAGTCCTTTGGGGGAGTGACTGAAAGGCTAGTTCAGCCGGCCGTTCGCGATCAGCGCGCGTCGTTCGGCGGGAGGACGGCCCGTTACGACCATCCGCTGCGTGTCCATGTCGAGCGGGATGGCCACGTCGCTGGCCGACAGCAGGTAACCGTCGGCGGCGCGCAAGAGACGCAGGTTCAGATAGACCCGCTCGCCGCCCACCGCATAGGAGGCGGCGACCACGGCGTGCGCGTCGTGTTCGACGGCGACCCTCTGAAGTTCGCGGCTTAGCACCATCTCCCCGGTTTCCGGGGCGATGGTGAGCCCGCCTGTGTAGGTGACGTCGCGCACCGTGTAGCCCCGCTGCGCCAGGCGGCTGGAGACCAGTTGCGACGCCAGCCGGCCGAAGGTGGACGAGGCGTTCAGGTCGTCCACGTTGACCGTCGTGGCAATGATGATCGACGTATTGGGAGCCAGGCCGCGGTCGCGCGCGGTATCCAGCATCCTGTCGGCGCCGGCATAGACGAGGCCGCCCAGGTCACGCGGACGCTCGGCATACGCGGTCTGGGTGGCGCATCCGGCGAGCGACAACAACGACAGGGCCAGCAGGAGAGGTTTGATCCGCATCTTGCCCTCTCCTCTACCGGCCACTCACGCGCAGCGGCACGACCGGCGGCGGCGCGAAGTACATCTTCAGGTCGCTCGGCCGGGCATAGACCGTCTGAGTGCGAACGAAATGGAAGTTGGGGATGGTCGGCGAGGTGATGCGCGACGTGACGATCACCTCCCCGTCCGTGACGCCGTCGAGCGCCGCGACATAGTCGGACGCAACCCCTGTCGCGATCAGCGCGGCAAAACCGGTGTCGGGACTCGAAATGTTGCGGAATTGACCCAACGCCGCGATGGCGGTGGCGATCAGACCGTTCTGGCTGCTGACGTGCTTCTTGCCGCCCGGGGTATAGAGCAGCGGCTGAACCTCGTAGCTGATGGTGATGCCAGCGGCCTCGGGGACATCGACGGTCGGGAAGCCGCGCTTGAACAGCTGTTCTTCCAGGTAGGCCTTGTAGGCCTTGCTGAACTGCGAGCCGTCCGACCGGACGTAGACGTTCTGACCGGCGCCCGAGAACGGGATGGCCGCAACCGTTTCGATCGCCATCTCCTGCCAGTCGCGAGCGTCGCTGGCCTTGGATTGCCACATCGGGCGGTCAGGCTTCACCACCGGCGACACGCAGCCGCCCAGCGCCGCCGCCATTGCGACGGCCAGTAATCCTCGAGTGAACATGATCCCCCTCGCCCCTAACGATCAGCCTAGCCGATATACACGTTTAGAGAGCATATCGTTATGCCGCACTCCTATAGGGCGAGTTGCCGCATGTAATTTGTAGGATGTGGATGGTGGGCGGCGAGGGGGTCGGACCTCCCCTCTAGCTCCTCTCGGTGAAGGCGTCCGGAAATGGGTCGCCAACTATACCCTCATGCGACCCTCGCCGGCACGCCGAACGGGCGGAACCGGACCGCTGACCCCCGGATCGCCCGCGCGCCGCAAGCGCCGCCCGAGGATCAAGCCCGGCCCTGGCGCCGGCTAGCCCGCCGAATGCGGCCCCCCATTTCTTTACAGTAATCAGGCGCGAATTGTTGTCAGAGGCCCGTCTGTCAACTAATCGCGTCCAGACGTTGTGCGTATTGCGTCAGTCGTTTTGCGTTTTGTGCCAGAAGAAACATCTTGCACTCCATTAACTTTATCTGTAAGATGCGCAACATGCTGGGGAGACCCGGCCAAAGCCTCCGCCGCTCATCTGCCCGCAAAGGCCGAACTCCCAGCGGCGGAGGCTCCCATTTACCCCTAACCTGAGAACGGCGGAGCGCCCCTCCGCCCACTACTGCCCTTGTCTGAGAACCCTACCGAGCTGAAGCGCCAGCTCATGGAAGCGCGCCTTTCGCTCTACATTGCCGACCGACCCGCGCTGAACATCGCCCCCTCTGCCCGCGCGGACCTCGTATCGAAGCTCATGGCGAACCAGGTTGCCGTCGCGGCCGATGGCTTCGCCATGCCGGGAGGCCGAACGGTCGCGGACTTCCTGGAAGCGCAACGCGGCGATGATGCCTGGGCCTTCTATTTCGCCCAGCCCGAGCAAGCCGCCCCGTCCAAGCCCGACTTCGCCAACATGACCCCCTCCCAAAAGCTGGACGCCCTCCACGGCGCCCCGCCCGCTAAGCTCTAGCCATGACCTACGCCGAAATTCTCGTCACGTTTGATGACTTCGCCGCCCGCCTCCCGAGCGTGAACCGGCGCACTTGGGAGCGTCTATCTGCCCGAGGTGAAGCGCCCCAGGGCGTCCGTCTGACGCCGAAGAGCCGCCCCCTCTACCGACTCGCCGACGTTGACCGCTGGATCGCATCGAAGATGGCCGTGCTGGACGGGGCGGGCCAATGACCGCCGCTGCCGCCCGCTACTCAAACCCGCCGTCGTCTGAGCCGAACCGCCGCCCCCGCCGGCGCCGGCCAACCCACGCCCAGCCCGGCGCTCGGTCCAGTCCCCTCTCCCGCTTCACCATCGCGGCGGGTCTCCGGAACACGATTGCCGCGACGTGGGCCGCCGATACCTTCGGCCCGTTGACTGCGGCGTGGCTACCCTCCTCGGCCGGGATGACGCCGGAGCTGCGGCTGGCCTATCTCGTCGAGCTGGCGGACGGATACCTCAAACAGGTCTCCGCCGGCCGTTGGGGCGTCCGCCTAGACGCCCCCCAGCGCCCGAGCGTCATGATCCTGGACGGCGCTGGCGAACCCGGCCTCCTCTCCTGCCATTTTCGCGGGCGCAACCTCTACGCCGGCGGCTCGTGCTTCGGCCTCGCATCGGAGGCGACCCCCACGCGGCTCATCGAGCACTTTAGCTTCAGGCTCGCCGCGCATTTTGGGGCCTGACGATGTGCCGACGCCCTGCGCCGGTCCGGCGCTTCCCCTTCAAGCCGAAAAGGCCGGAGCCTACGCCGGGCAACCCCCCCGAGCCGATCCGGCCGAAGTTGGAGCCGTGGTTCGACGGCGAGCCGCCCGAGCCTGGAGCCCCGAATTGACCTGCCCCGACCTCGCGGACCGCCCGCCCTGGGGGCAGGCGCTCGCGCTCGCTCGCGAGGGGGTCGCGGTGGTCCCCGGCTTCGGCCTGAAGGCGAACAGCCTGCGGCCGGAGCTACCGCCTTACCTATGTCGATGCAGCGACGCCGGCGCCTGTCGCGAGGGCTCGCCCGGCCTCCACCCGCGCAAGGGAGGTTGGCGCGAGAACGCGACCTGCGATGCCGCTGTGATCTCCGTTTGGGCGCGCGACCTCGCGGGCTGCAACGCTCTCGCCCTGACCGGGGAGCGGAGCAATCTGGTGGTGGTCGCCGCGACGGGCGAGATCGGGGCCTGGAGCCTTGCGCGCGCCGAAGCCGAACTTGGCGACCTGCCGGAGACGCCCGCCTCCCGATGGGGCGAACGGCGGGAGCGGTGGTTCCGACTCCCCCCTGACGGGGCCGTCCCGTTCTCCTCCAGGCTCACGCTTGGAGTCGACCTGGGCGCCGGCGTCGAGGTGTTCGGCGAAGGTGGGTATGCGGCCGTTCCGGGTTCACGGGTAGGCGCTGGCGATATGGTCGAGTGGGCGCCGTCCCCGAGCCGTCGGCCGTTCGCCCGGCTCCCGCCCGGCTGGCTGGCGCATATCGCTCCGAACGGTGGAGCGCCCAGGCGGCTCGCGGCCGTAGCCCGCCCAAGCGTCCGCCTTTTCGGGGCGCCCCGGTGATCGCGCCGGATGTCGCGGCCGATCTGGAGGCGGAGGAGCCCTGGAGGGTCGCGCGCGCCCTCGGTTTGATCGCGGGCGCCAAGTGCTTCGCCTTGTGGGGAATCAGGGCCAGCGCCCATGACGGCCGCTGGGTGTGCGAGTGCGTCGGCGGCGGCCGTGGCGACTGCAAAAAATCGCAGCCGGGGAAGCACCCTCGGAAGGGCGGATGGCAGGACGCGGCGACGGCCGATCCCGAGCAGCTAACGCGGTTCTCCCAGATGTATCCGCGCGCGAACGTCGCCATTCGCACCGGGGGACCCTCGGGAATTGTCATTGTGGATGTGGACGGGGAGACGGGGCTGGCTAGCCTGGAGGCCGCCGGGGAGCGGCTGGGGCCGCTGCCGGAGACCGTCCGCAGCCGCAGCGGCCGTGAGGGTGTCGGCTTTCACTTATGGTTCGCCCTGGAGCCGGGGGCGCCGGTCCCCAGGAACTCAGCCGGCAAGCTCGGGCCGGGAATCGATGTTCGCGGTGAAGGCGGCTATGCCTTGACCCCCGGCAGCTTGCACAAGTCCGGGCGCCGCTACGCCTGGGAAGCCTCGCCAGCGGTGGTCGCGTTCGCCCAGCTCCCCCAGGCTTGGCTAGACGCGCTGGAGACGCCCGCGCCGGCCCAGCTCACCCCCCGCGCGTCTAGCCCCTCCAGGCGCCTTCCTGGAGCTGCCGGGCGCCATGCGGCGGGCTCCCGTTACATCGGCGACGGCGAAGGCCGGGGGGGCTACAACGCGCCGATCTACGCCCGCGCATGCCAATACTTCGCCGCCCAGCCCGACGCCCCAGCCGAACCCCTGATCTCCGCACTTCTGGAGGCGGTGGCGGCGGCGCCGAAAGCGCCCGGCCGCGACGCCTCCCGTTACCTCGCCGAAGGCTACCTTCGCGAGCAAGCCGAACGCGCCCGCGCCTTTGTCCAGGCGACGCGCCAATAAGAAAAAAGCCCCGCGCAGAGGCGCAGGGCTAAGAGTTTTTCCGTCGAGTGAAAATGATGAATGACGCAAATAATCCTGTCAATGAATCCGCCCAGCGCATCCTAGAAGAGATTCGAGAAAACGAGCCGCCCGCCACACCGCCGGAGCAATACGAATTCCACGACGAAGAGGAACTTGTCGCGGCGCTAAACGCCCGCATCGCAATGGTGAACTTCCACGGCAAGACTCGTTTCATTCGCCTTGCCGACCCGGACCTCCACTTCTACACGCGGGCCGACATGGAAACGCAGCTCCGGCGTTACCGCTTTTTCTACGAAGTTGGCGAGGGGCAGAAGGCAGCGGTGCGGATGAAGCCGGCCTTCAACGTATGGCTGGAGTCGCCGAGCGCGTTGACTTTCGAGGGCGTGGTGTTTCAGCCGGACCCCGCCAAGGTCCCGCGCGGCGCGTTGAATCGCTTCACCGGCTTCGCGGTCCAGCCGGAGGAAGGCGGGAGCTACGACCTGTTCCGACAGCACGTCGAAGAGAACGTCTGCGGAGCCGATCCCGAGCTTGCCGCCTTCGTATGGGATTGGGCGGCCGACATCCTCCAGAACCCTAGTCGCAAGTGCCCCGTGGCGCTGATGCTCAGGGGCGCCAAGGGGGTCGGGAAGTCCCTGTTCTCCAGCGTGCTAGCGCGTATCATCGGCGAACAATACTGCCCCGTCATCGACTCTGAGACGGGCCTGGTTGGTCGGTTCTCAGCTCACCTGGAGAATGCGCTCCTTCTTGTCGTCGAAGAGGCTTACCACGCCGGCAATCCCGCGCACGAAGCCCGGCTGAAGTCGCTGATCTCTGGCCGCCGCATCCCTATCGAGCGCAAGGGCGTCGACTCCTACACCGTCGACTCGTTCTTCCGCGTGGTGATGACGTCAAACTCCGACCACGTTCTCCCCGCGTCGGCTGGCGAGAGGCGGTTTGTTGCCATGGACGTGCTGCCGACCCGGAAGCAGGACGGCGCGTATTTCGGGGAGATGCTGGAGGAGCTGGAGGCTGGAGGTTACGCCCAGCTCGCGCACGACTTGATGCACCGCGATCTCTCCGGACGAGACTTCTACCGCCCGCCCATGACGGATGCGCTCGCGGATCAAATCCGCCTCTCCCTGAAGCCGGAGGAAGCATGGTGGGCCGGCGTGCTGGCAACGGGGGCGATCTCCTTTTCCAACCCGCCCGAGGGCGTTGACGGCGAGCTGGAATGGCCGATGAACGGGCCGCTCACGGTGGAGCGCGCGCACCTCCTCGCCAGCTTCCGGCAGAACTCCCCAACTTATCGCGGGCCGCCGTCTCCCGAGGCGCTGGGGCGCTTCCTCCGCAAGACGTGCCCGGCCGTCGGATTTGTGAAGGCGACGCTCGGATATGGGCGACGCGCCAACTGCTACACCTTCCCGCCACGAGCCGAGGCGCTGGCGAGCTTCACGGCCGCGCGTCCAGGCTTGCACCTGGAGCCCGAATGCGAGCGGGAGGGGACGGCGGAGGAGCTGGCGGCCGTGTCCAGCGACCTGGAGACGAACTACGCCGCCGCCGTCGTGGACCTGGAGCAACGGCGGCAACGGCGGCAACGGCGGCCTTGAGGCGCGGCCATTCTTGATGCCAGGCTTGATCCTGGAGCGTTCCCGCGTCCAGGCGCCCGCGCGATCCCAGGACTGCGGCGTCCAGGTTCGGCGGGCGGCTTGATGCCTAGGCGTTCCCTGCGTCCAGGTTACGCCCTAGCGTCCAGGCGCGGTTCAAGTCCGGGCGGGGGCACTTGGACGGCTCCAGCCCTCGGGAGATCGGCCTGAGTCCAGGTTGTCTATCTTTCTTGATAAGTCAGGGGAGGAATAGGGAATTACCCCTGAATCACGTGATTCCGTGAATATGTGGGGAGTTGCCCCGAAAATCGCGGACACCCCGGACTTCCTGGACTCGGGTGACTTGCGCGCCCGGCTGACCGTCGAAGACATGCTCGACCCTGAGATCGCCGACGCCCTAGAGGCGGCGTTGCGCGCCTGCCCTCGCGAGCATCTGACCCGCCACGGCGTCCAAACCGTCGCGGGCCTGCTGGACGCACGGGCGGAGCGTATGGGGCGGGAGACGGCCCTCGCCTTCGCGCTCGCCGACTTGGAAGACGGGCCGGCCTCGATCAGCGCGCCGGCGCCGGTGGATGCGCTCGACGCCCGCTGCTGGCGCCTGATCGCCGCCAAGCTGGATTCCGACCCCGTGGCGCTCTCGCGCGGCCGTATCGCTCACACTCACTGAAACGGAAGGACAACAGACGGAGAGACCATTTCGGCCGTTGGCATTCCGGCAACCGTCCTTCCCTACTCTCCGCCGTGAAATGGGGGACCCAATGCTTCACAAACTACTCGCGCCCATGGCGCTCGCCGTTGTCATCGCCGCCCCGGCCTACGCCCAGGCGCCTGCCATTGTGTCCAACCTCCGCGCCTCGGACGTGAACGGATTCCGCCTTGGCGAGCCCATTGCGGAGGTCCGCGCCCGCGCGCGCCTCACACCGCTGGGGCGCGGTGACTTTGAGGCTGTGGTCGATGGCGTCAGCTATAACTTCGGCTTCACGCCCGGCGGCCGGCTCTACCGGATCGAGTCGACTCAGACCCTCGGCGCCTTCGTTCCCGACCGCGCCTTCACGGTGAAGCTGTCGGATCAGCTATCGACGAAATATGGCCCGCCCGCGAGTAATTCACTCCCCGACGGAACCGCGCTGTGGACGTATGCAGCGACCGTGACGCAGCCCGACGGATCGCGGACGACCAGCCCGACCGAGTCCCTGGAGGTCATGCTGCTGGGCGGCTACGGGCAGCCGGTGGAGCTGAACGTGAAGCTCCTCGACTTCCGCTATCTTTGGGCCGACGAGGCGGCCAGGAACGCCGATCCCTCCGCTGCCGCTGGCCGGGCGCTGAAGTTCTAGGGATCACTTGGGGGAGTGAGCGAGATGAGAACTGTGATTACAGCGGTTGCCGGCGCCTTGGCGTTCGGGTTGGCCCTCTTCGTGGTGGCGTCTCAAGGGCGGTATCAGATTGTTGGCGCGGGTGATGATGTCTATCGGCTCGATCGCTGGACCGGGACGGTTGCGCTCTGTTCGCAGTTTGACCCCGCCAACGCCGTCGCGTGTGTGTCCGCTTGGGATATCGAAGCTACCCCACCCTGGGCCTTAGAGGACCCAAAGCCGAATTCATAGGCGGGCGCCGACGCGTTCAGGCTGTTTTGAGCCGGCTCGTTCTTGAGCGGATGCCGTTTTGACGGGCAGCCGTTGTCGCCGCCCGGCGATCCCTACCTCGGGCGGGCTCCGGCGACGCAGCGGCCGAAGTCTGCGTCCAGGCCCACCTCTAGGAAACGGTGGCACTCGTCAATGACGCTCTGCCAATGGCGTTCAGCGCGGGGAACGCTTCGCTCGCCATAGGCGAAGCCGACGATGAAGAAGACGCCGGCCGTCACGATCACGGCGGCGATGACCTTGGCAGCACTCATTCCGATCCCCTGAGCTTGGCCTTGCCGAGGATAGCGGCTCGCCGGCCGCCGGACCATGCCGCCCGGCGTGTCCCACAAACGACCGTTTTCGAACCCCCCTCCGGCTTTGTCCCAAAAACTAGCTTGACTCTATTTAGGGACAACTCGTAAAAGGGGACACGTTTTAGGGACAAAGGAGGGATCAATGTCTCGCATCTTCGCTTACGCCCGTGTCAGCACGGCCGATCAGACTACGGACAACCAGGTCCGCGAGATTGAAGCCGCCGGCTTCAAGGTGGAGGCGCATCGGGTGATCGCCGAAACCGTCTCTGGCTCCGTCGCCGCTATGGAGCGCAAGGGCTTCGCCAAGCTGGTGGACCGCCTAGAGCCGGGTGACGTGCTGGTGGTGACCAAGCTCGATCGCTTGGGCCGCAACGCCATGGACGTGCGCGCTACCGTGGAGCGCCTGGAGGGCGCCGGCGTCCGTGTCCACTGTCTCGCCCTAGGCGGCGTGGACCTCACAAGCCCGGCCGGCAAGATGACGATGAGCGTCATCGTCGCGGTCGCCGAGTTTGAGCGGGACTTGCTGATCGAGCGGACGCACTCCGGCTTAGCTCGGGCGAGAGCCGAAGGTCGGAAGCCCGGCCGACGCCCCGTGCTGACACCGGAGCAAAAGGAGGAGGTCAAAGCCAAGCGGGCCGGCGGCGCCACCGTTCGCGCGCTCGCGGCGGAATACAAAGTGAGCCGCATGGTCATTCAGCGCACGGCGGCCTAAGCGACGCCGGAAAGTCGAGAGGCGGAGGGACCCAAAGGCCCCCGCCCCTCGCCTTTCCAACGCGGGGCGCCTAGCGCCTTCGGATGTGATTGAGGCCGGCGGGTCCCTCCCCCGTCGGCCTTTTTCGTGAGCGTCAGCCGGGGGGACCCGAGGCCGCCGCCATCATCGCTTGAGCGCGCTTAGGATGTCCTGCATCGTGATCTCGCCCGCCTTCAGCGCCTCCACGATCCGGGCGTTTTTCTCGCGAGCCTCCGCCCGCTGTTCCGGCGTCATGGCCGCATAAGCCTTGGCAATCTGCGCCTCGGCTTCCTGCATCTCCCGCTCATAGCGGGCGGCGGCCTTAGCCTCCTCCTCCGCCTCCAAGCGCTCGAACTCCTCGCGATCCCGCGCGCGTTGCTCCTCCCATTGAAGCCGCTGCCGCTCCTCCTCCGCCTCAAATTGCGCGCGGAAGTGCTTGAACGTCGGCAGCCGGCGAGGCCAAGGGACCCGACCTTTCGTCGGCCGCATCGCCGCAACCTCCGCTAGGACCTCCTCCTCCACACGCTCCACGCCCAGCTCCAGCTCCACAAGCTCGGCGATCCGCTGCGGTATCCGGCGCTCGTAGTAGCTTAGGCGCTCCCGCTCGCGGCTGATCGTGGTTTGAACGGGGTAGCTATCGACGCCATGACCTCGGTAGTAGCGGGCGGCGAAGGCCTCGGGATCGGAGTCGAACTCGTCGAGGCGCCGTCGACTCTGCACCATGTTGTGCTCACCCATGACGATCGCGAGGCGGGCCTGCCTCACCTTTTCCTGGGCGCCGCGGATTCGGGCCGCAAGCCGCTTCGGAATGTCCGGCCGCTTCATGATCCCCCTAGACGCCGGTGCCGCGATCAGCCCCGCCGGTTGCCCCGGCCGCCTCTCCAGCGGCGCCCTTGAGACTCCAGCGCGAACACACTTGCGGTGGAGCCGGTGGAGCGGGCCGGGATCAGCGGGCCGTGCATGGACTGAGTAAGGCTCTTCTCCCGTGGCCCGATCTCAAAGCACACGGTCATCGCGAAGCGGCTGTCCATGAGGCGCCGGTTTAGCCGCTCGATCCCGCAAAGCTGTTCGACGCCTACGTCCTGCCGCCCGACAATCAAGAGCGAGCGGCGGCCGTGGCGTCGTGCTCTAGCGTCCGGCCCTAGGGCCGATCTGATCATCTCGACGAGGTTGTCCTGATCTCGGCGATCGTCGCGGAAGATGAGGAGGATCGCCTTCGGCCCGAACTTTGGGCGATTGTCGATTAGTGGGAGTGGCAGCCAGCTCTTCACGTTGTTTGGGCGCCGCTCTTGCCCCCACCAATACTCGTCCGGTTCCCTCCAGCTCGTTACGGGCCAGTCAATGGCGTTCAGCCACTCAACCCACTCCTGATCGGTGGGGTCGTCGTCCCAATAGTCATCGTCTTCCTCGTCGTCGGCCGCGTCCGTCGGGCCGAAGACTTGCTCCACAAGATCATCGCCCGGCGCTTCGTCGGACGGCGCGGCTTCCTCGTAGAGGTAGAACCGCCCATAGAGCATACCGCCAAGCTCGAAGGGCGGCTTACGATCGGACTCCCAGGCGCGCGATCCAACCTCCAGGAAGTCCAGTTCTTGGAGTCCAAAGGGATCAAGCTCCCGGCGTAGAGCCTCGAATTCTCGTTCGAGATCGTCAGTGGCAATAAGCGCCCAGATGCTGTCTCCAGAGGCGGCGATCAGATAGCCGTCGCGATCGGCGAGCCATGCGGCGAACGCCAGAAAGGCTTTCCACTCAGGCTTAAGGACGCGCTCGAAGCGCGCTCCGATGAGGAATGGGTTCAAGATGTCGGGCTTTCCTTGTGAGGGGGAGGAAAAGACGCGGACTCAGTAGGGGGAAAGGTGAACGCAAAACGCCGCCCAGGCTGAAAAGCCTTGGCGGCCGGTGAGCGCATTGGAGGCTCACGGCGACATTCACGCATCCTCTCTACCGCGATTCGCCACCGCCGCGCCAAGTTTGCGTCTGGAGGAAAGGTCGCAGCAACGGCCGGTAGCGTAGACTCCCCAGCTCGATCTAAGCTGATCCGCGAGAGGGGACCACATGCGCGCATCATTCATCGGGATCGCCTTGGCGGTGGTAGCGGCGGGTGCCGCCCACGCCGCGCCGCCGGCACCTTGCACAGCCGAAGCGGCGATCAGCGAACAATGGTTAGACCTGATCCATCAGCACGCCGACATGGCCCAGGCTCAAGGGCCGTTGCTGGACGAGATCATGGAGATCAACGCCAAGGCCAAGGACCCGGACAAACCCGTCGGCCCGCAACTCTCTTGGCAGGACTTGGCCCGCTTTCAGGAACTGACGACGCGCCTCCAGGCGGGCCGTCTGACGAGCTACGTCCTGAGTGCTCGGGAACGCGACCTGCGCCTCGCGCTGGAGATGCTGAGCGCCGTCGAGGCCCGCCGCGCCCACGAGCCGATCACGAACGCCAATCGCGACGGTGCCGAGCTGTTCGAGATCATGCAAGAGGCCTTTGCCGGGCCGACGATGTTCGCCCCTGCCGAGCGCGGCGGCTGTAGCGCCGAAGTCCTCCTCTATGAGCGGATGCGGGCCGCGTCCCGTCTGGAGACCGCCGCACCCGCGACGCCCGAGGACGATTACACCGGCGCCCTGAACCTCGTTCGGCTATGGCTTTGGGCCTCGGATCAGATCTTCGACACGCGGCAGCGGGACCTCGCCACCTACCCCGGCGACATCGAAAAGCTAGGGACTACAATGCTCGGCCGGATCAGCAATTTCACGAAGACGGAGCAAGCCGCGCTCTACCTGTGGAACCTCGTCGATGAGCGGTATCGCAGCGACGTTTCGCTGGAGTTGGAGGCGTCGGCAGCGGCGGTGACGACGGCCGCCGATGCGGCGGCGGCAGCGTCGGAATACTCTGACGACGGCGCCAAGTAGCGCCTCAGGCTCGGAGCAGAGCTTTCAAGTCGAGGACGCCTAGGGCGAGGCTCTTACGGTGCAGCATCCGGTGGCAGTTCGCGCAAACCACGGCGAGGTCTGCTAGGCGCGTCTTCTCACCCGGCTTCAGTTTGGAGACCGGCTTCGTGTGGTGGACCTCAATAAAGCCCTCGCCTACCTCGCCGTAACGCCGTCCGAAGTCGAACTCGCACACCTCGCATTCCAACCGGCGGCCGGCGGCAACAGCCTCCTTCTTCTTCTTCTCGACTAGGCGACGGTCGCGCTCGCGGGAGCGGTGCACGCGAAGCACAACGCCGCCCTCCTCGGCTTCGTAGTCTTCTGACGCGGCAGCCGGCCCTTCGCTTCCAGCGCCGATGGCGGCACGGATTTCGTTAGCGGCGGCCATCAGTAGAACTGGAGCCTGACCGTAGGTCTTCCAAACCAGTGCCTCCAGCTTGTTCCCGCGCGAAAGGCCGGAGTGACCCTGCGCTTGCACTAGCGGGTCAAACCGCCGGAAGTTCATCAGCTTCATGTAAACGCCTGCGGCGTTCCGATAGTTGGGCGTTCTGCTGGCGCCGGTGATCGCGCCCATATGGTTCAGCAGGCTCGAAAGCTCTAGGACTTCGGCGCTCGATTTGCTGGGCAACTTGTCTCGTCGGCGCATGTAGAGATCAAAGGCGAGGATGTGCTCGTCCAAGGTCCAGTCGGCGTTCTCACCTGAGGTGATGACTTCGAAGCCCAGGCTGCGGAGCTGCGACGCAGCGCCTTCGTGATGCGCAACGCCGCCACTTAGCTTTGTATAAGGCAGCGCCTGGCCCCCGCTGCGGGGGACATACTTGTAGGCCACGGCCGCAATCGCCTTGCTGTCGTAATTCTTCCCCCCTACGCGCAGGAAATAGTCCCGTGCGCCTTTGAATCCATACTTGGCGAGAAATTGCTTGCGGCCGAGCCGGTCGAACTCGGCAATGGCCTTCATCACCGCGTCGGGAGTCAACGATCCATTCTTCATTGCCCACCACTGCTGGCTTGGCGCCGTTGTTGAACCATCGTGGGAAGTGAGAACGTATAGCGCAGAACGGCATCTATGAAGTTGCGCGCTGCCACGACGTCGGCCTTCTCCAGGCCATCAAGATCATGCGCGGCATCATTACCGATTAGCCTCACCTCGTGAGCCCAATCCCCTATCGCCGCCGGCAAATCGTGGGTTTCAACCAGCTTATCAATGCGTTTCTTGAGGTCGCCCTTCACCTGTGGAAAGGCCTCTTTGAGGCCAAGATCGAGGCTCCGCCGATACATCGTCGCTGCGGCATCTTCATGCCCGTCCATGAGGAAATTGGACTCGGCTTGTCGAAAGGCACTCGC
The DNA here is from genome assembly GCA_946482375.1 of uncultured Caulobacteraceae bacterium. Next base: position 23,861 of record CAMLRH010000007.1, read on the forward strand.
AACAGACGCGGGTAGATGATCCGGCATGGAGGCTTTGGCCGGCTTGGGCCACATCTGAGCCAGCTTCAGCTCCAGCGTCTCTAGGTCACTGGTCGCTTCGGTCGTCTTTGCCACTCGCTTCGGAAAGTCAGGATAGGAGTCGTTTGAGCGTGATTTCGTCGACTTAAGGGTCAGCGCGACAGGGCGAAAACAGCCCTGGCATTCGGCCGCAGCTGAAGCCGTGCAGTGCGCTTGCTGGCGGGCTCGAACCGCAGAGATGGCGACTGCTCCGAATATGGCAAAGCTCATCTGCTTCGCCTGGCAGTGCGGACAATCGGCAATGATGAAGGCCACGGTTCGCCTCCCCCTTAGTAAACCTACCTCCGGAACTATTGCATACGCGACGCAGGGTAGCTCAGCGCCCTCTGCCGCCCTCTCTTATCCCGGCTTCGCGCATCCGATCCCCGAGGGACACGCCTTCCAACTCACACCACGCGACAATGCGGTCATAGCTTTGATGATCCGCCGCGCATGACACCCGCCGGCCCATGGCGATCCGCTCCAACGCAGCTTTAGCCTGGGCGCCGCCCGGCGCGCTAAGCTCAGGCGCATAGAAGTCCGCGACCCGGACCTCGACTAGGCCCGCCGCTCCCGGCCCGACTGCGACGCACAGCGAGTCGCCGTCGCCGATGTAGGTGACGCGGCCGGAGAACTCCGATCCCGGCGCAAGCCATGCCGGCGCCGGCCCCTTGTCGGGGATCGCCTTGCAGGGATCGGCCATAGCCGGCGTCGCGAGCGCCATGAACGCGCCCGCGCCGATGACGAGGCGCAACATCACAGCCGGCGCCAGCATCGCCCCGCCTTCGCCTCGACGACCCTGCGGTGCGCCTCGGCGCGCCAGTCGTCCTTGGTTTGATTTTCTACTAGAGCCGGTCCCCATACGCCGTTCCGTAGGAAGTCCTGCCAACCCGGATCGCCTGGGCGAACGTCCGCGAGCACATAAGCTGGAATGCCACGGCCCGGAAAAGCTTTCCCGCCATTCGCCTTGTGGGCGCGGATTTGGCGATCAGCTTCCTCTCGCGTCAGGGATGCATATCGGGCGGGCGCGGTCGCCCGCCATTCGGCAAGTTCGGCTTGATGCTCGCGCTCTGCATCTTCGGCTGCCGCCTTATTCCGGACGGCAATGTCACGCTCGCACGCCTGGAGCACTGATGCGGTGATCTCGGCCGTCGAAAGGTCAGCCCGCGCGAGCTTATAGGCTTCAAGCTGTAAGCAATACGCGATCCACTCCTCCGCCTGGGCCGCGTCGAAGGGGTTGCGAACCACTGGACGATTTAGCGGTTCGCAAGCCCGCCCGCCGCTGTCGCAGGCGGACACCGCTGCCGCGACCAGCAAGGTCCCTATGGTGATCGCTCTCGCCATGCCTGCCCCCAAGGTCGATTCTCTGACGCTAGAGCTTCGGCGATTAATGCCGCCTTCCAGCTCCCAACGCGTTGGCTATCGCGATCAACGGCCGACGCGCCTTCGGCGGGACGGCCGCGAACGCCTCGGCAAACTCAGGGCCGCCATTCTCCGCCAACAACCGGGCCACGGAAGCGGCCTGCGTAACGTCGCCGGTGGTCCCGCTCGGGCCGCCCGGCGCCCCGGTAAACAGATCGTCGAGGCCGCACCGGAGGACGCTCGCCATTCGCCACATCGTCGAAGCGGCGACTCGGTTCGTTCCGCGCTCGTATTTCTGCACCTGCTGAAAGGTCATCCCCAGGTGATCGGCAATGTTCTGCTGAGTTAGCCCGAGGGCCTTGCGACGGGCGCGGATGTTGTTTCCGACGATGGCGTCAATGGCGGCGTTCTCCGCCTCGATCTCGGCGCCGGTCATCCGCTTACCCGCCAACAAAGCCTCCCAGGAACGCGCTGGCGGCGCCAATCGACACCGCCCAGGCGAAGGCTCGAGTCCGCCACCGATCTGCGGCAAGCGCAAGCCCGGCGCCCGCTACGACCGCGACCCCAAGCCAAGTCCCGCCCGTGTCCCTGGACAACACGATCAAGCCCAGCCCGGCCGCGATAATCGCCACGCTGACGATGGCTGCCCCCGGCTCGCCCATTGCGCTATATCGACTCATTGCTCCCCCTTGGCGAGTGTCGCGAGCGGCGTAACAGCCCCACCCCCGGAACACAACCTCTAAGGGCTAGTTGGTAAGCCTTTGAGGCGCTGCCCGGCCCGCTCGCCGCGTGGTGATCTCGGTTCCATGAGCGCCGCCGCCCAAGTCCCGATTCGAGTCCGCCTCGGCAGCGGGATCAAGGCGCATCGGGTCCGCCGTGGCATGACGCAAGGCCAGCTCGCCGAAGCGGTGAACGTCTCTGAGCAAGCCGTATCGAACATCGAACGCGGCGCCCGTGGCGTCTCCCTCGCGGTCCTAGAGAAGATCGCCGGCGCCCTCGGTGTAGAGGTCCGCGATCTCTTCCCGGCCGGCTCGGCAGCGGAGGCCAGCGACGACGCGAGGCGACGGATCATTGCCCAGCTCGCGCCGCTGTCGCCGGAGGAGCTGGCGAAGGTAGAGGCCGTGATCGCGGCGATGACGCGCTAACGGAACCAGTAAGTATCTTTTAGAAACCTACTCGGTCGGCCGGACGCGACGCACGGCCGCCCAGGCGGAAGATCGGCAGCGCGCCGACTAACTCCAGCCGGCAACGCATCACTCGCTACAGAGTCCCCGTCAGGCCGCCTCGGCGACCTCGGGAGCCCGGCCGAAGGTGAAGCCGTCGAGCGTGATCTTTGCGAGGTGAGCGGCGAGCTGGGGGACTTTGGCGGGGCTGTTGCGGTCGCCATAGCGAGCGCCTTCCCCCTTCGGCGCCCAGCCGCCCAGGGCGTCAATGATCTCCTCGGAAAGGCCGGCGTCGCGGCCGGCTTCCCGGAAGCCGTGGCGGAGCGAGTGGAGGGTGAGGGAGGGATCGGCGAGCCCAACCCGATCACACACCCGCCCAAAGTGCTTGCTGACCTCATGGGAGTAACGACCGAACACCGCCGGCAGCTCGGGGAACAGCCGTCCACCGCCGGCAGCACGCCGACGCTCAACGAACTTCAGGAACCCGGCCGCGACCAGCTCCTTATGCAGGGGCACGGCGCGCGGGCTGCGGTGGTTCTTCAGGCGCTTTTCATCGACGCGCCGGCCGGTCGAGTCGAAGAGGGTGAGATCGAGATAGGGAACACCGCCGAAGTCCTTCACGTCGTCCGCGTGAAGCTGGGCAATTTCGTTGGCGCGGGCGCCGGTGAAGGTCAGCACGGCGGGAACCCAAAACTTCGCCGTGTCCTCCAGGCGCTCCGCCTCCAGGCTGCCGAACACCGTCTCCAGCTCGGACCGCGTGAACGCTCGACGGCGGACGGAGTCGTTCTTCGGCGGGACCTGCCCGTCCGCAGGATTCGAGTCCGCCCAGCCCTCGTTGACCGCGAAGCCGAGCATGGCCTTCAGGTTCACGACGTAGCTTCGCACGGTGTTCGGCGCCAGCGTTGGCCGGTCCTCTTCCGCCCCACGTTCGGCAGCCTCAGCAAGCGAGAGATCGGGGTAGACTTTCGAGGCGTTGGACGGGACCGTCCCGAGGAAGCGGCGGACCTCGCGCACGTCCTCCCGTGTGATCGCCCGGACAGGCTTTTCCTCGCCTAGCAGCTCGCCCAGGGCGCGGAAGACGTGCCCGTATTGCTTCTCCGTATCCGGGAGATCGCGGGCCGCCTTGAACGCTTTGATCAGCTCGCCGACCGTCCGGTCCCCTTCCTTGGGCTCGTAGCTCGCGGCCGGCGCCACGCGGATAGCGGCGGCCGGCGCCTTCACCGCATCCAGGGCGGCGACGAAGAGGGCCGCGCGGCGGCGCTCCGCCTCGATGTGCTGCACCACCTCCAGCCAAGCCCGCGCGAACCGCTGGCGCGCATCCTGCCGAACGTCGGCGGGTATCGCGGGCGGGCCTCCAGCGGCCTCCAGGGCGCGCTCCAGGCCCTCGCCGGCCTCGGGGAGCCCGGACCATCCAAACGCCAGTGTAGCGGGCTCCTGGAGCCCCAGGACGACGCCGGCCGCGAAGGCGGCGTCCAACGCTCCGTCAAACCCGTCAATGCCCTCCCAGCCGCGAGGCTCGCGAGCCGCCACCTGGAGCCGCCCGAGGAGGAGGCCGACAGGGAAAGGAAGGTCGGGCGAGCGCGGCGCCGCCGGCCGATCCGCAAAGTATCGCTCCGCCCATTCGGCCGCATCGTCGAGGATCGGCGCGTCCCCCGGCATGGCGTAGAACATCACCCGAGGCTCTAGCGGGGCCTCCCGAGGATCGAAGAGGTGAGGCTTGAAGCCTTCCCAAGGCTCCGGCGCCTGGGGACGCAGGCCGGCCGCCGCGAGGGTCCGATCCAGCCGCCACCGCTCCAGCGTCCCGATCACATCCTCCAGCGTCGCGACCGGGCCGGAGCCGAGCGCGCGGGCGTCGCGGATCAGGTCATCCCACTTCGCCCATATCGCGCGGGCCGACGTGACCGCCTTCGCGTAGGAGTGCTCACCCGTGCTTTCGACGAACCATGCCTTGCCCCGGTAGCGGCCGGAGATACTGGCGCGCACGTCATTCGGGATCACGCGGCGGACGTAGTGAACGCCCCCGGAGACCTTCTGATACATGCCTGGAATGCCCGCCATCGGCCCGCCTGCTATACCCTTGCTATACCCCCACAATGCGCGCATCTCCCCTGAGAAACAAGGGACTCTCAGGGTTTCAAAGAGTTAGGGGGAGAGTGGTGGGCGGCGAGGGGTTCGAACCCCCGACCCTCTCGGTGTAAACGAGATGCTCTGACCAGCTGAGCTAGCCGCCCGCGGTCGCCCTTCTACCGGACGCGAAAAGGGCGGGCTACCCGAGAGGCGCCCGCCCTTGTCGCAAAGCTGTTCGGCTGACTAGTTCAGCAGGCCTTTCAGCGCGTCGCCGGCCTGGAAGCGGCAGGTGCGCGACGCCTTTCGTTTGACCTTCTCGCCCGTCTTCGGGTTGCGCGCGATGCCGGCCGGACGGTGGACGGACTTGAACGTGCCGAAGCCTACCAGGCGAACGTCCTGCCCCTGCTTCAGCGACGTCGTCACCGAGTTGATGAAGGCTTCGAGAGCCTCCTTGGCCTGTGCGCGGTTCAGATTAGCCTTCTCGGCCATAGCGGCCACGAGTTCGGCCTTTGTCATGAGCGTCTCCCCAACCATCTCATTTTATGGGCGCGGCGGTCCCCCCTTGGGCCCCGGCCGCGCGAAATGGGGATTATGTCCAGTCCATGACAGCCGTCAAACGAAGGCGGCGCGGGAATGACCCGCGCCGCCCAAGTTAACGACGATAATGAAAGCTAGTGGGTGATGACCTCACCGGTCGTCGCCTCTTCCGGCTTGGTCGCCGGCATGGGCTCTTCTTCCTCGTTCCACTCCACCGGCGTGAGCGGACCCGCAAGCGCGTGGGCCAGCACCTCGTCGGCGGTGGAGACGGGGATGATTTCCAGCGCTTCCTTCACGTTGGCCGGGATGTCGGCGAGATCCTTCTCGTTCTCCGAGGGGATCAGCACCGTCTTGATACCCGAGCGCAGCGCCGCCAGCAGCTTCTCCTTCAGGCCGCCGATGGCGAGGACGCGACCGCGCAGGCTGATCTCGCCGGTCATGGCGACTTCCTTGCGCACCGGCACGCCGGTCAGCACCGAGACCATGGAGGTGACCATGGCCACGCCGGCCGAGGGGCCATCCTTCGGGGTCGCCCCTTCCGGCACGTGCACGTGGACGTCGGTCTTCTCGAACACCGGCGGCTTGATGCCGAACCGGGTCGAGCGCGAACGCACGAAGGAGTGGGCCGCGGAGATGGACTCCTTCATCACTTCCTTCAGGTTGCCCGTGACGGTGGTGCGGCCCTTGCCCGGCATCTTGACCGCCTCGATGGTCAGGATGTCGCCGCCGAACTCGGTCCAGGCCAGGCCCGTGACGATGCCGACCTGGTCTTCGGTGTCGGTCTCGCCGTAGCGGAACTTCTTGACGCCCGCGTAGGCGGCCAGCCGCTCGTCGTCGACGACGATCTTGTCGGTGTCGCCGCGGGCGAGATCGCGCACCGCCTTACGCGCCAGGTTGCCAAGCTCGCGCTCAAGCGAGCGGACGCCGGCTTCCCGCGTGTAGTAGCGGATCAGGTCGCGGATGGCCTTGTCGGGAACGACGAACTCCTCGTCCTTCAGGCCGTGGTCCTTGGCCAGCCTGCCGATGATGTGGCGCTTGGCGATCTCCACCTTCTCGTCCTCGGTGTAGCCGGGGATGCGGATGATCTCCATGCGGTCCAGCAGCGGCTGGGGCATGTTCAGGCTGTTGGCCGTGGTGACGAACATCACCTGCGACAGGTCGTAGTCGACCTCCAGGTAGTGGTCGGCGAAGGTCGAGTTCTGCGCCGGGTCCAGCACCTCCAACAGAGTCGACGACGGATCGCCCCGCCAGTCCGAGCCCATCTTGTCGATTTCGTCGAACAGGAAGAACGGGTCGACGGCCTTGGCCTTCTTCATCGACTGGATGACCTTGCCGGGCATCGAGCCGATGTAGGTGCGGCGGTGACCGCGGAT
>CAMLRH010000008.1 GCA_946482375.1 uncultured Caulobacteraceae bacterium
CGGCGACCAAGCCCAGGTAGAAGGGCGCCATCAGCCAGCGCGAATGGAAGAGGCCAGCTTCCAGCCAGCGCTCGAGGGCGGGTTTGTTCGCGGAGAGGTCGCTCATGCGAGCAACCTGCCGTGATTCCGCTAACCGCGCAGCTTGGCTCCGGCCTTCTCGGCGGCCGCGACGATGGCGCCTGACAGCGCCTCGATCTCGGCGTCGGTCAGGGTCTTTTCCCGCGGCTGGATCGTGACCTCGACGGCCAGCGACTTCTGGCCTTCCGGCACACCCTTGCCCTCGTAGACGTCGAAGACGCGCACGCCAGCGATCAGCGCCTTGTCCGCGCCGGCGATGGCTTTGACGAGGTCGCCGGCCGGGCGGTCCTTGTCGACCAGGAAGGCGAAGTCGCGGGACAGCGGCATCAGGTCGGGGAGGTCGAGCGCGGGGCGAGTTTTCACGCCCTTCTTCTTCGGCTCGGGGATGGCCTCGACCCAGACTTCGAAGCCGAAGACGGGGCCGTCGACATCGAGCGCCTTCAGGACGGCCGGGTGCAGTTCGCCGAACTCGGCGATGACCTGCTTGGGGCCCAGCTGGAGGCGGGCTGAGCGACCGGGGTGCCACCATGAGGAGGCCGAGCCCTGAGCGGTCTGCAGATTGGCGACCGGGGCTCCCAGTTCGTCCAGCAGGGCGATGAGGTCGCCCTTCACCGCGTAGAGGTCGTCGTCCGCCCGCTTGTCCCAGCTGCGCGGGCCGTGCGGGGCGCGGATGGCGGCGACGGCGAGGCGCTGGCCTTCGGGCCGGTCGCTCGCAAACACCGGGCCGACCTCGAAGAGGGCGACATCGGGGAAGCCGTGGTTGGCGTTGCGGCCGGCGGCCTCGATCAGGTTGGGCAGGATCGAGGGCCGCATGGTGTCGAGGTCGGCGGCGATGGGGTTGGCCAGCACCAGCTCGGGCGCGCCGCCGCCGAACTGCCCGGCGATGGCGCGTGACGTGAACGACCAGGTGACGGCTTCCTGATAGCCGGCGGCGGCCAGTTCGCGCCGGGCGATGCGGGCGCGGGTCTGGCGCGCGGTCAGCACGCCGCCGACGGCGCGGGCGACTTCCGGCAGCGGGGTGGAGGGCAGGGCGCCGAAGCCCTCGATCCGCGCCACTTCCTCGACGAGGTCGGCCTTGCCCTCGACGTCGCGGCGCCAGGACGGCGGCGTCACGGTCTTGCCCGCGACCTTGAAGCCGAGTGCGGTCAGGATCCCGGTGGTGCGGGCGGGCGGCACGGCCAGCCCCGACAGCTTCTCGACATAGACCGGGTCGAACTCGATGGCGGCGGGCGGGGCTGGGGTCTTGCCCGCGACGCGGACGTCCGACGGCTCGCCGCCGCAGAGGTCGAGGATCAGCGCCGTCGCCAGTTCAAGGCCGGGCACGACCGACTCGGGATCGACGCCGCGCGCGAAGCGGTACTGGGCGTCGGAATTGATGCCGGTGGTACGGCCAGTCTGGGCCGTGCGGATGGGGTCGAACCAGGCGCTCTCGACGAAGACGTCGACCGTCTCCTCCGAGCAGCCGGTAGAGGCCCCGCCCATGACGCCGCCAAGGCCCACGGGGCGTTCGCCATTGGCGTCGGCGATGACGCACATGTCGGGGCCGATGTCGTAGGTCTTGCCATCGAGCGCGATTAGTTGCTCGTCGGTGTGCTTGGCCGGAGATGCTTCGGCGTCGCTCTGCTCGCGGGCGCCACGACCGAGGCGCGCCTCGATCACCGTCCCGACCAGCAGCCTGGCGTCATAGACGTGCAGCGGCCGGGCGCGGTCGTAGGAAATCAGGTTGGTGATATCGACCAGCGTATTGATCGGCCGAAGTCCGATGGCCTTCAGCCGCGCCTGCAGCCAGGCGGGCGAAGGGCCGTTCTTCACGCCCCGGATCAGCCGCCCGGCGAAGACTGGGCAGGCGTCGCCGTCGACCTTGATCTCGATGGGGCAGGGGAACTTGCCGGGGACCGGCTGGATGGCCGGGGTCTTGAGCTTTCCGAGGCCCGCGGCGGCGAGGTCGCGGGCGATCCCCGCCACGCCCAGCCAGTCGGGGCGGTTGGGGGTGACCTCGAAGTCGATCACCGACTCCAGCCCGAGCGCCTGGGCGGCAGGCGTGCCGAGCGGCATTTCCGGCAGTTCGAGGATGCCGTCCGACTCCTCGGCGACCTCAAGTTCGGCGGCCGAACAGAGCATCCCGTTGGAGACGACGCCGCGCACTGGACGCGCCTCCAGCGTCACGTCGAGGCCGGGCACGTAGGTCCCGATGGGCGCATAGATGGTCGTCAGGCCGGGCCGCGCGTTCGGCGCCCCGCAGACGATCTCCTTGCGGCCGTCCTTCGTATTGACTTGGCAGACGCGCAGGCGGTCGGCGTTGGGATGCTGCGCGGCGTCGGCGATGTAGGCGACGCTGAATGCGGACAGCGTCTCGGCCGGGTCGGTGACATGCTCGACCTCGAGGCCGGCCATGGTCATGGCCTCGACCACCTCGGCGGCCGTGGCTTGGGTGTCCAGATGGTCCCGGAGCCAGGAGAGGGTGAATTTCATTGGGCTGTCTCCAAGCCCTTCCCCCTCGAGGGGGGAAGGGTTGGGATGGGGGTGAGTGCAGGGTGGCGCCGATGTGGCTGCGAGAGGCGTCGGCGCCCATCAGCGCCCTTCGCCTTATCTCGGCGGTCACACCCCCACCCCTGCCCCTCCCCCCTCGAGGGGGAGGGGTTCTGAATGGCGCCCATCAGCTCAGCCCCGAGGCTGGGTTGGGCGTGGCGAACGCCGAGAAGCCGTAGTGCGCCAGCCAGCGGGTGTCGGAGCCGAACATCTCGCGCAGGTCGGGCATGCCGTACTTCAGCATGCCGAGGCGGTCGACGCCGAAGCCGAAGGCGAAGCCCTGCCACTCGTCGGGGTCGAGGCCGCAATTACGCAGCACGTTCGGGTGCACCATCCCGCAGCCGACGATCTCCAGCCAGTCGGTCCCGGTCCCGATCTTCACCTCGCCGCCGGAGCGGTCGCATTGCACGTCCATCTCGGCCGACGGTTCGGTGAAGGGGAAGTGGTGGGGGCGGAAGCGGACGACCACACCCTCGGTCTCGAAGAAGCGGCTGATGAAGGTGTTCAGCGTCCACTTCAGGTGGCCCATGTGGATGTTGCGGTCGATGACCAGCCCTTCGAGCTGGTGGAACATCGGCGTGTGGGTGGCGTCGCTGTCGCAGCGATAGGTGCGGCCGGGCACGACGATGCGGATCGGCGGCTCCTGACCGGCGGCGATCCACGGCGCGGGCGCCGCTTCGTTGGTCCTCTTCATGGTGCGCACCTGCACGGGGCTGGTGTGGGTGCGCAGCAGCTTGCGCTCGCCGTCGGGGCCCGGGTTGAAGAAGAAGGTGTCGTGCATCTCCCGCGCCGGGTGCTTGGGCGGGAAATTGAGCGCCGTGAAGTTGTGGAAGTCGTCCTCGATGTCGGGACCTTCGGCGACGTTGAAGCCCATCTCGGCGAAGATGGCGATCATCTCGTCCATGACCTGCATGGTCGGATGGACGCTGCCCTTGCGGCGCGGCGGCGCGGGCAGGGTAAGGTCGAGGCGCTCGGTGGCCAGGCGCTGTTCGAGCTCGGCGCCTTCCAGCGCGGCCTTGCGGTCGGCGATGGCGGCGGCGACGCGGTCGCGCAGGCCGTTGATGGCGGGGCCCTTTTCCTTGCGCTCCTCGGGCGTCATCGCGCCCAGGGATTTCAGCAGCGCGGAGATCGAGCCTGATTTGCCGAGGGCTGAGACGCGCAGCGCCTCAAGCGCCGCTGCGTCCGAGGCGGCCGCCACCTGGGCGGTCAGTTCGGCTTCGAGTTGGTTCAGATCGGTCATGTCGTCGGCTGGTCTAGAGCATTTCGGGAAACTTGAAACGGCCCCTTCCACCGACCGCCCCCGCGAAGGCGGGGGTCCAAACTGAGGTTCAGCTTGGGTCCCCGCCTTCGCAGGGACAATCGGAAGAAAAAAGCCCCCCGGTTCGCACCGAGGGGCTTGTGTGTTCGGACTGAACCAAACGCTTAGGCCAGAGCGGCGCGAACCTTGTCGGCGATGGCCTTGAACGCAACCGGATCAGCTCCAGCGATGTCCGCAAGCACCTTGCGGTCCATCTGGATCCCGGCCCGCTCGAGGCCGCTGATAAATCGGGAGTAGGTCATGCCTTCCAGGCGGGCCGCGGCGTTGATCCGCTGGATCCACAGCGACCGGAAGGTGCGCTTGCGGACCTTGCGGTCGCGGTAGGCGTACTGGCCGGCCTTGTCGACGGCGGCCTTGGCGGTGCGGATGGTGTTCTTGCGGCGGCCGTAGAAACCCTTGGCCTGCTCGAGAACCTTCTTGTGCTTGGCGTGGGCGGTGACGCCCCGTTTGACGCGAGCCATGTGTCAGCGCTCCTCTTACAGGCCGTAGGGCAGATAGGTCTTGATGATCTTGGCGTCCGCCGCGTCCATCACCTTCGTGCCGCGCTGTTGGCGAATGTACTTGCCATTGTGGCTGATCAGCCGGTGGCGTTTGCCCGCGACGCCGGCCTTCAGCTTGCCGGTCGCGGTGAGTTTGAAGCGCTTCTTGGCGCCCGATTTGGTCTTCAGTTTCGGCATTTTGCAGCGGAGCTTTCGCCCCGTCCTTCTGGATAGCAACTGGGACCGCCAAGGCATGCCATTGGCCCGGCGGTCCGGAAGGCGGCGTTCCTAGGGGAAATGGTGAGCGAAAGCAAGGCTCACGCCCGCATGCGGACGTGGCGTCGCACCTCGTTGGCCATGAACAGCGCCGGCAGGATCAGGATGGCCGCCGCCGCGAACGGGCCGCCGATGTGCAGCGCGAACAGCGGGGCCGCCGCCAGCGGACCAATGATGCGGGCGAGCGCCATGGCGGCCATGTTGAGGCCGAGCATCTCGCCCTGCCGGTCGGCCGGCGAGGCCTGGCTGATCACCGCCCCGATGTTGGGGAAGGTCAGCGACTGGCCGAGCGCCACCGTGACCATCGCGAGAACCGCGATGGGCCAAAGGGTCACGAAGGGCTGGACCGTGAAGCCGAGGCCGATGAGGGCAAGGCCGATCATCAGGGTCAGCGGCTCGCCGAAGCGCCGGGCGAGGCGTCCGGCCAGCGCGCCCTGGGCGAAGGCGGCGCTGATGCCGATGACCATGAAACACAGGCCGATCTCGCGCGGGCCCCAGTCGAACTTGGCGTCGGCCCAAAGCCCGAAGCTTGCCTCCATGCCGGCGAAGCCGCCGACGGAGATCGTGCTGACGCTGATCACCCGCCAGACGACGGGGTTGCGGAAGGCGTCGCGGATGCCCTCGAAGCGGGCGCGCCGGGGGGCGTCCGAGTGGAGGTGGCGGCTTTCCCGCACGAACCTCAGCACGCCGAGGAAAGCCACGACGCATAGCGCAAACGCCAGATAAAGCGGCGGGCGGAACCCGGCCGCTCCAAGTTCTTCATGCGCCAGCAGGCCGCCCAGCGTCGGGCCCATGACGAAGCCCATGGAGAAGGCGGCGCCCATCAGGCCGAGCCGTCCGGCGCGCCGCTCGGGCGGGGTGACGTCGGCGACGTAGCCCTGGATGGTGGAGATGTTGCCCGCCATCAGGCCGTTCACCAGCCGGATGCCCGTCGCCCACCAGATGCCGGGCGCGAAGGCCAGCGCCAGGTACGACAGGCCGGTGCCCGCGATGGTGATCATCAGCACGGGGCGGCGGCCGATGCGGTCCGACAGCTTTCCCCAGATCGGCTCGGCGATGAAGTTGCCGAGCGAGAAGGCGGAGAACATGACGAAGACCTGCCACTCGGCCGCCCCGAACGCCTTGGCGTAGAAGGGCAGCAGCGGAATGACCACGCCAAAGCCCGCCATGTTGATGAACACGACGGTCAAAAGAACGTAGAGCGCCCGGCTGTCGCCAGCCGGGGCGGAAGGGCGCTGTTCTTCGGACATAAGGGCGGGGTGTGTACGCCTCGTCTGAGTGGGAGCCAACCGGTTACGGCGGTGACAATGCACTTATGCAGGTGGTGTCACCGATAAGGCGCAGTTTGGCCGCGCGTGGCTGGTCAGCTACACCGGGACCGTGCCGACTCTGCCCGAGAACTTCACCCTGCTGCAGGTCACGCCGGAGCTTGAAACCGGCGGGGCGGAGCAGACCACCGTCGATATCGCCCGGGCCGTGAAGAAGGCGGGCGGCCGGGCGCTGGTCGCCTCGCGCGGCGGGCGGATGGCGGCGCGGCTGGTCGAGGGCGGCGGCGAGCTGGTCGCGATGCCGGTCCATTCGAAGCGGCCTTGGGTTCTGCTCGACAACGCGATCCGGCTGATCGGGCTGATGCGCGACGAGGGCGTCAGCCTCATCCATGCGCGATCGCGGGCGCCGGCGTTCTCGGCGCTGTGGGCGGCGAAGGCGGCGGGCGTGCCGTTCGTGGCGACCTATCACGGCGTCTACAACGCGAAGGGCCGGATCAAGCGCTGGTACAATTCGGTGATGACCTGGGGCGACGTGGTCATCGCCAATTCCGAATACACCCGCCAGCACGTCATCGAGGAACACGGCGTCGACGCCAACAAGGTGGTCGCCATCCCGCGCGGCGTCGATCTGGCGCGGTTCAATCCGGCCAAGGTAGCGGCGAAGCGGGTCGAGGCGCTGCGCAAGGCGTGGGGCGTCGATCCGGCCGACACACGGTTGAAGGTGCTTCTGGCCGGGCGGCTTACGCGCTGGAAGGGGCAGGGCCTCTTGATCGAGGCGGCTGCGAAGCTGAAGGCGTCGGGCGAAGACCGCTTCCTGATCCTGCTGGCGGGCGACGATCAGGGGCGGGCCGCCTATCGCGCCGAGCTGGAGCAGGCGATCGCGGCGGGGGGGCTGCGGGACAACGTCAAGCTCGTCGGCCACTGTGAGGACATGCCGGCGGCCTACCTGATGGCCGATGTGGCGGCCTCACCCTCGCTCGATCCGGAGGCGTTCGGGCGCACGGCCGTAGAGCCGCAGGTGATGGGGCGGCCGGTGCTCGCCGCCGCCCACGGCGCGCCGATGGAGACGGTGGTCAATGGCAAGACAGGGTGGCTCGTCGAACCGGCCGACGCCGAGGCCTGGGCGCTGGCGCTGGGCAAGGTCATCCGCATGACCCCCCGCAAGCGGGCCGAGATGGGCGAGGTGGCGCGGGAGCGCGCTGTGAAGCTCTACTCCGTCGAGGCCATGTGCGCAGCGACGCTGGCGGTCTACGCCCGGGTGCTGGAGGCCCGGCGGTGAAGGTCCTGGTCATCAAGCTCGGCGCGCTCGGCGACTTCGTGCTGGCCATGGCGGCGATGAAGAGGATCCGCGAGGCGCACCTGGACGACCACATCACGCTGCTCACCACCCCGCCGTTCGAGGCGCTGGCCCACGCGAGCGGCTGGTTCGACATCATCGAGACCGACGGGCGGCCGAAGGGGTGGCTCGGGGAGTTGAAGATGATCCGGCGGCTGCGGCGTGAGCGTTACGACCGCGTCTACGACCTGCAGACCTCAAGCCGCTCGTCGGCGTACTTCCGGTTCCTGAATCCCAGGCCAGAATGGTCGGGGATCGCCAAAGGCGCCTCGCACCCGCACGCCAATCCGCGGCGCGACTTCATGCACACGCTGGAGCGGCAGGCCGACCAGCTGAAGTTCGCGGGCATCTGGCCGGATGCGCCGACCGAGCCCGGGACCGCGCCGCCCCCGGACCTGTCGTTCATGGTCGATGCGGCCGCCTCGACGACGCTGCCCTATGCGCTGCTGGTTCCGGGCGGCTCGGCCCATCGGCTCGACAAGCGCTGGCCCGCCGGCCGTTTCGCCCAGCTGGCGCGGGCGCTGAAGGAGCGAGGGCTGGAGGTCCAGATCATCGGGGGGCCGCAGGAGAAGTCGGTGGCCGAGGAGATCGTCCACGCCGTCCCGGGCGTCCAGGACCTGACCGGCAAGACCGACTTCGCCGACATCGCGCGGCTTGGCGCTGGCGCGACGCTCGCCGTCGGCAATGACACGGGCCCGCTGCACCTCATCGCCGCCGCTGGGGCCCCGACGATCGCGCTGTTCTCCGACGCCTCCGATCCGGCGCTCTGCGCCCCGCGCGGCAAGGTGCGGGTGCTGCACAGCCCCGACCTTGGCGACCTGCCGGTGAGCGCGGTGCTGGAGGCGGCGCAAGAGCTGATCGCCTAAACCCTCCTCCCTCGATGGGAGGGCAGGGTGGAGGGTGTGGCCGCTGAGTTGGGGCGAAAAACGCCGTTGGGCGCCGAGCCAAATAGCGCCTGCCGTCAACTCACTGCGCACACCCCCATCCCCGACCCATCCCCCAACGAGGGGGAAGGGAGGAGCAGACGTGTTCAGGGGCCTAGGTGTTCAAGCCCGGAGCAGAGTCCGGGGCCTGCAGGCGGCCGCCGGTCTTCTGGTCGCGGTTGTTCGTACCCGTCTGGCCGCGAGCCGACGTTGTGGTGTTCGTCGCCTGCTCGCCCATCGCGGTCTGGCCTTCCTGGGTGCGCATGCCGGAGAACATGCCGGTGTTGTCGCCACGGCCGTCTTCCACGCGCAGGTGGTTCTGAACGTTGCGCACGCCGCTGATCGCCTCGGCGAGGTTTTCGGCGCGGCGCTTGTCCTCGCGGCTGTTCACCGCGCCCTTCAGCACCACTTCGCAGTCATTGACCTCGACCTCGACGGAGGAGGCGTCGAGCCACGGGTCGTCGGTCAGGCGGTCGCTGACGTCCTCGCGGATGCGGTCGTCGGAGCGGCGGTAGCCCTTCGGGCCACGGCCACGGTGGCGGCCTTCGTCCTCTGCGCCGAAGAAGGCCGAGACCTTCTCGCCGGCGCGTTCCAGCCAGCTGCGGTTCTCGTGATCGCGACGGCCGTCGTCGGCGTATTCGCCGCCGCGCCCGCGCTGATCGTATTCGTTACTGCCGCGATAGCCGTAGGGCGTGTGGGCGCCGTAGGCATAGCGGCTCTGGCCGGTGGCATAGCCGCCGTAGTCGCCGCCCTGGGCGCTGACCCCGTAGCCGCCCTGGCCGGCGTAACCCGTCCGCGAGCCGTAGCCCTGGCTCTCCGAACTCGCACCGTAGCCGCCGCCGCGACCGTATTCGCGGTTGCGGTTCCAGGTTTCGCCATAGCCCGTGCCGGCCGAGGGATCGCGGCCGAACTCGTCGTAGTAGCCGCGGCCCGGCTCCGAATAGCGCTGGGCCTCGAACCGGTCGCGGTCGCCGCGTTGGGCGTTGCGGCCGTAGCTCTGGCCGCGCTGGCCTTGTTCGGCGTCGTCGAATTCCCAGCCGCCCTGGCTCGCGCCGCCGGGGTTGTAGCCGGCCGGCCCCTCTTGGCGTCGGCCCTGCCGCCAGCGGCCCGCGCCCTCGGTCGAGTAACGTTCGTACTCGCCGCGGCCCTGACTACGGCTGGCGCCATAGCCGCGGTCGCGTTCGTTCCAGCTGCGGTCTTCCCGCCGTTCGCGGTCGCGCTCGCCCCATCTGTCGTGTTCGGCCATGATCGTTCCTCCGGGAGATTAGGTGTGGTGTCGCCGGGTGTGCCCCAGCCCGACCCATCAACCCCCGCCGCTGCGGCGCAGTTCCTTTTTGTTAAGGGTGCGAAAGGCCTCGCGCCTTGATCGGGCGGGACGCCTTCGTCATATTCCCGCTGTCCGGTCGCCCGAGGCTCTCGAGCGGCCGATTTCGTGCACAACGGCTCCAGGAGCACTGCCTATTCGCCGCCCCATGCAAGCGCCGCCCGTCAAGGATGGTCCGCGCATCAATGAAGATATTCGAGTCCCCCGCGTCCTGCTGATTGATCAGAACGGCGAAAAGCAGGGGGTCATGCCCACCAGTTCCGCGCTCGAGGCGGCCGAGGAGGCGGGCCTGGATCTTGTCGAGATCGTTCCGAACGCCGATCCGCCGGTCTGCAAGATCCTGGACTACGGCAAGTACAAGTTCCAGGAGCAGAAAAAGAAGAACGAGGCGCGCAAGCGCCAGAAGGTGGTGGAGATCAAGGAGATCAAGCTCCGCCCCAACATCGACGTTCACGACTACGACGTGAAGGCCAAGTCGATGCACCGCTTCTTCGAGGAAGGCGACAAGGTGAAGGTCACCCTGCGCTTCCGGGGTCGCGAGATGGCGCACCCGGAACTCGGCATGAAGCTGCTGCAGAAGGTGAAGGCCGACTTCGAACCGGTGGCCAAGGTCGAGTACGAGCCCCGGATGGAAGGGCGCCAGATGATCATGATCCTTGCCCCAAAATGAGGAACCAGGCCGCCGAGGGCGAGTTAGCCCTTTGTGAGGTTGCGTAGGGGTCCATGAAAAAAGCTTCCGAGTATCGCCAGCATGCCGACGAGTGCCGCACGCTGGCCGGCCGGATGGACGTGGGCGAGCACCGCGACCAGCTTCTGGAAATGGCGGCCACTTGGGATCGGCTCGCCAACGAGCGGGCCGACATGGTCAAGCGTCACCCCGAAGTGAGCGCCGAACGCCGCACCGTGGACGACGACTCCGAGTGAGCGCCGGCCGCTCAGGCTTCCTCGATCGCGGCGACGGTGTGCGGCTCGCCTGGCGGGCCGTCGACGGCGCCGGTCCGACGGTGGTCTGGCTGGGCGGCTTCATGTCCGACATGAGTGGGACGAAGGCCCAGGCGCTGGCCGACTGGGCGGCGGAGGAAGGCCATTCCTACGTCCGCTTCGACTATTCCGGGCATGGCGAGTCCGAGGGCGCCTTCCGCGACCAGACGATCACGCAATGGCGGCAGGACTCGCTGCGGGTCATCGACGAGCTGACCGAAGGGCCCCTGGTGCTGGTCGGCTCGTCGATGGGCGGCTGGATGGCCTGTCTTGTCGCCGCCGCTATCCCTGAGCGGATTGGCGCCATGGTGCTGATCGCGCCAGCCCCCGACTTCACCGAGAAGCTGATGAAGCCGGAGTTTCCGCCAGACGCGCATGAGGCGCTCGCCAAGGATGGGGTGTGGTTCAGGCCATCGGAATACGGCGACCCCTATCCCATCACCCGCGAACTGATGGAGGATGGCGCCCGCTGGTCGGTCCTCGAAGGCTCTGTCCCCATCGAATGCCCGGTGCGCATCCTCCAGGGCGGCGAGGACCCCGACGTGCCCTGGCGCCACGCGCTGGAACTGGCCCACCAGATCAAGGGCGAGGATGTCGTCTTCACCCTCATCCGCGACGGCGACCACCGGCTGTCGCGTCCGCAGGACATCGAGCGGCTGCTAGCGGCGGTCGAGGAGGCCTGTGGCCTCTGCGATTGAGGCCAGGCCCTCGCGGTAGGTCGGGTAGGCCGGCCGCCAGCCCAACTCAGCTTTTGCGCGGGCGTTCGAGACGCGCTTGTTCTCGGCATAGAAGCGGCTCTGTTCGGCCGGATCCCACGGCTGCTCCGGCGGCGGTTCGACGCCGAGCAGGCGGGCCGCGTGGGCGATGACGTCCTGCGGCGGAGCGGGCTCGTCGTCGCAGAGGTTGTAGACGCCGCCCGCCCTTGGCCGCGCGATGGAAGCGGCCAGTCCCGAAGCGATGTCGTCGATGTGGATGCGCGAGAAGACCTGGCCCGGCTTGACGATGTTGCGCGTCCGGCCCTCGCGCAGCCGTTCGAAGGCCGAGCGGCCGGGACCGTAGATGCCGGGCAGGCGGAAGACCTGCGTCGTCAGCCCCATGCCGCGGCCGACCTCCGTCCAGTCGCGCTCGGCCCGCACGCGCCGCGCGCCTTCGATGGAGCGGGCCGACAGCGGGCTCGTCTCCCAGACCCAGCCGCCTTCGCGGTCACCATAGACGCCAGTGCTCGACAGGTAGCCGATCCAATCGGGGAAGGCGCCCGACACCGCCAGCGCCGGGACCAGCGCTGAGAGCCCCGGACAGCCATGGTCGCCCGGCGGCGCGGTAACGAGGATGGCGGTCACGTCGGCGAGCGCGTCGGCGAGCGCCTTGCGGTCGGTAGGGTCGACGGCGGTGACGCCTTGGGCTTGCAGGGCCTTCGCCGCTTCAGGACCTCGCGCCGTAGCCACGACCTTGCAGCCGAGGCGTCGCGCCAAGGCCCGTCCGGTGTAGCCATAGCCGAAGGCAAAGAGCTTCATTTCTATCCGCTCATCCCCGCGAAAGCGGGGACCCAGGCTTTTTCTGACAGCCTGGAGCCCTCCGATAAAACACCTGGGTTCCCGCTTTCGCGGGAATGAGCGGGTGTTTTCATGTCTAGAGCAAAGCCCTCACCGCGGCCCGGGCGGCGTCGCCCAGTTCGGCGTGCTTGAGGGCGTAGGCGACGTTGGCGCGGAGCAGGCCGATCTTGTCGCCGCAGTCGTAGGTGGTCCCGTCGTACTCGTAGGCGTGGAAGTCCTGCAGGCCCATGAGCCGGGCCATCGCGTCGGTCAGCTGGATCTCGCCGCCCGCGCCGCGTTCCTGCGCCGCCAGCAGGGCGAAGATTTCCGGCTGCAGGATGTAGCGGCCGGAGATGAAGAGGTTGGAGGGCTCGGTCCCCGGCGCGGGCTTTTCGACCATGCCGGTCATGCGGTTCAGCCGGCCGTCCTGCTTTTCCAGCGACACGATACCGTACTTGTGGGCTTCGCCCTCCGGCGCCGGCTCGACGACGACGACGTTGCCGCCGACGCGCTGGTAGGCGTCGACCGCCTGGGCCAGCGCCGGGACGTGCGCGTCCATCAGCATGTCGGGGAGCATGACGGCGAAAGGCTCGTCGCCGACGATGTCGCGGGCGCACCAGACGGCGTGGCCGAGGCCGAGCGGCGCCATCTGGCGCACGAAGCTCATCTCGCCGGGCTTGGGCAACTCGGCGCGGATTTCCTCCAGCAGGGCGGTCTTGCCCTTGGCCTCCAGCTGGCTTTCCAGCTCGGGGTGGTGGTCGAAGTAGTCCTCGATGGCGTCTTTGCCGCGTCCGGTAACGAAGACGAAGTGCTCGATCCCCGCCGCCCGCGCCTCGGCGACGACGTAGCTCAGGATCGGCCGGTCGAAGATGTTGAGCATCTCCTTCGGCGTCGTCTTGGCGCCGGGCAGCACACGTGTGCCCAGCCCCGCGACGGGGAGGACCGCCTTGCGGACTCTTTTCATATGTTAACGCCCCTCAAGAAGCGGCCCGAGTCTACCGATCACGGGCCGCTGTTTCCAGTTTCAGCGGCATGGAACACTTTTTCGCGAGCATTGGTTCACGCGCCGGGGGGCCTCATCGGGAGGCCTCGTCTCCGGGAGAGAACTTTATGCGCAAGACCCTTCCCGCCCTGGCTGTCCTGGCTGCGGCCGCACTGACGCTCGGCGCCTGCAACAATCCGAACGACGACGCGACCGCCAACGACATGGCGGACACCGCCGCCACCATGCCCGCCGACAATACGATGGTGGACACCAACACGATGGTCGACACCAACGTCACGGTCGACACCAACACGGTGGATACGAACACGACCACCAACACGACGACGAATACGACCTACTAGGCCGCTATTCGACCGTCACCGACTTGGCCAGGTTGCGCGGCTGGTCGACGTCGGCCCCCTTCTGGACAGCCACATGGTAGGCCAGAAGCTGGATCGGGGCCGAATAGACGAGCGGCGCGATCGCCGGATCGCAGGAGGGCGCGACGATCACCGTCGCGCCCTCAGGCGCGTGTGCGGCCCCTTCGGCGTCAGTGATCATGACGACGCGGCCACCGCGCGCGACGACCTCGCTCATGTTGGAGGCGGTCTTCTCGAACAGTGCGTCCGACGGCGCGATGACGATGATCGGCGTGTGCTCGTCGACCAGTGCGATCGGGCCGTGCTTCAGCTCGCCGGCGGCGTAGCCCTCGGCGTGGATGTAGCTGATCTCCTTGAGCTTCAGCGCCCCCTCGTAGGCCAGCGCGCACATGGCGCCGCGGCCGAGGTAAAGGACGTCGCGGGCCTTGGCGAGATCGGGCGCGAGCGCGGCGATCTGCTCCTCGACCTCAAGGGATTCACCCACCAGCCGGGGGGCTTCGACCAGCATGCGGGCGAGGCGCTTCTGCTCGGCGTCGTCGATGCGGCCGCGCTGCGTGGCGGCGGCGATGGCGAGCGCGGTCAGCGCCGTGACCTGGCTGGTGAAGGCCTTGGTCGAGGCGACGCCGATCTCCGGCCCCGCGTGCGTCGGCCAAAGCAGGCCGGCTTCCCGAGCCATCGTGCTCTCGTGCGCGTTGACGACGGCGGCGGTCTGCAGGCCGCGGTCCTTGCACCAGCGCAGGGCGGCCAGCGTGTCGGCGGTCTCGCCGGACTGCGAGACGGCGATGGCCAGCGTGCCGGGCGTCACGGCCGGCTCGCGGTAGCGGAACTCGGACGCGATCTCGACGTCGCAGGGCAGTCCGGCCACGCGCTCGAACAGGTAGCGGGCGATCAGCCCAGCGTAGAAGGCCGTGCCGCAGGCGACGATCTGGAGCCGCTCGACCTTGGCGAAATCGACGTCGCCCGGCGCCTTCACGCAGTTGGTGGTGGGGTCGAGGTAGGCCGACAGGGTCCGCGCGCAGGCTTCCGGCTGCTCGTGGATCTCCTTTTCCATGAAGTGGCGGTAGTTGCCCTTCTCGACCAGCGCCGCCGAGCCGGAGACGACGGTCACGCCTCGCGACACCTCCTTGCCGGAAGCGTCGAAGATGCGCGCGCTCTTGTGGTCGATGGCGACGTAATCGCCCTCGTTCAGATAGGTGACGCGGTTGGTGAAGGGGCCGACGGCCAGGGCGTCGCTCCCCAGGAACATCTCCCCATCGCCATGGCCGACGACCAGCGGGCTGCCGCGACGAGCGCCGAGCACCAGGTTGTCCTGGCCTTCGACGAGGACGGCCAGCGCATAGGCGCCGGTCAGCTTGTCGAGCGTGGTCTTGAAGGCGGTCAGCGGGTCGTCGCCGGCGGCCAGACGGTCGTCGATCAGCTGGGCGATGACCTCGGTGTCGGTGTCGCTCTCGAAGGCGCGGCCCTTGGCCATGAGGTCGGCCTTCAGCTCGGCGAAGTTCTCGATGATGCCGTTATGCACCAGGCTTACTCTCCCGGCCTTGTGCGGGTGGGCGTTGCGCTCGGAGGGCACGCCGTGGGTCGCCCAGCGGGTGTGGCCGATGCCGACGGTGGCGGTCAGCGGGCTGTCCTTCAGCACTTCCTCCAGCGCCCGGATCTTGCCCTGCGCGCGGCGGCGGTCGAGCTTGCCGTCGCGGATGACGGCGACGCCGGCGGAGTCGTATCCGCGGTACTCAAGCCGCTTGAGGCTGTCGATCAGTCGTCCGGTGACCGGCTCATTGCCGACGATGCCGATAATGCCGCACATGCTGGTCTCGACTCCTTGCGGGACAACCCGTTTTGCGCAACGTCCCGGCGGGACTTAAGGTGCGCCGCCGCGTTTATCACCGGCAAAGATTGGCGACGCATAAAAGTGCGTTTCCGACTGTTGCCCCTGGGGGAGTGTTGATGACCAAGCGCAGCTATTTCGGCACCGACGGTATTCGCGGGCGGGCCAACAGCCATCCGATGACGGCCGAGGTGGCGCTGCGGGTGGGGCTGGCGGCCGGCAAGCTGTTCCGTTCGGATTCCGAGCGGCGTCACCTGGTCGTCATCGGCAAGGACACCCGGCTCAGCGGCTACATGATCGAGCCGGCGCTGGTGGCGGGTTTCACTTCCCAAGGCATGGACGTGCGCCTGTTCGGCCCGCTGCCGACCCCGGGCGTGGCGATGATGACGCGGTCCATGCGCGCCGACCTCGGCGTGATGATCAGCGCCTCGCACAACGGTTTCGCCGACAACGGCATCAAGCTGTTCGGGCCGGATGGCTACAAGCTTTCCGACGAGCGCGAGGCCGAGATCGAGGCGCTGATGGACGCGGGCCTGCAGGAAGACCTCGTCGCCCCGGCCGGTCTCGGACGGGTCAAGCGGATCGACGACGCGCAGGCCCGATATGTCGAAATCGTCAAGGCGACCTTCCCGCGCGACCTGAACCTCGGCGGCCTGCGGGTGGTCGTCGATTGCGCCAACGGCGCCGCCTACAAGGTCGCCCCGACCGCCCTCTACGAACTGGGCGCGGAGGTGAAGGAGATCGGGGTCAGCCCCGACGGCCTCAACATCAACGCCGAGTGCGGCTCGACCCATACCAACGCCATGATCGCCGCCGTGCGCGAGTACCGCGCCGACATCGGCATCGCGCTCGACGGCGATGCCGACCGGGTCATCGTCTGCGACGAGAACGGCGTCGTGGTCGATGGCGACCAGCTGATGGCCATCATCGCCTGCGCCTTCGCCGACCAGGACCGGCTGCGCGGCGGCGGCGTGGTGGCGACGGTGATGTCGAACCTTGGCCTGGAGCGCCACCTCGGCGCGCGCGGCATCAAGCTGGAGCGCACGGCGGTCGGCGACCGCTATGTCATGGAGCGCATGCGCCAGGGCGGCTTCAACGTCGGCGGCGAGCAGTCCGGCCACCTGATCCTGTCCGACTTCTCGACCACTGGCGACGGCCTGATCGCGGCCCTGCAGGTGCTGGCGGTGATGCGCCGCACTGGCAAGCGGATGAGCGAGCTTGCCCACCAGTTCGACCCCGTGCCGCAGAAGCTGGAGAACGTGAAGTTCGCCAAGGGCGCGACGCCGCTGAAGAGCGAGAAGGTCCAGTCGGTGATCGCGGCGGCCGAGGCGAAGCTCAACGGTTCGGGCCGCATTCTCGTGCGGCCCTCCGGCACCGAGCCCCTCATCCGCATCATGGCCGAGGGCGATGACGAGAAGCTGGTCAGCCAGCTCGTCAAGGA
This sequence comes from uncultured Caulobacteraceae bacterium, assembly GCA_946482375.1. The sequence goes on from CAMLRH010000008.1 coordinate 16,676, forward strand.
AATCGCCGGCGCCGTGAAGAGCGCGGCGGCTTAGTCTCCTATCCCGACCATCCCCGCGAAGGCGGGGACCCAAGCGGCTTCGCCGTCTCACGGGACCATTTACAAAAACAACGTTGTGGCTGAACCTCAGCTTGGGTCCCCGCCTTCGCGGGGATGAGCGGGGGTTTTAGATGTCTCAGGAATCCATTTTTCTGCCGATGCTGGCGCAGGCGGCGCTGACGTTCGGCGTGCTGATGTTCATTCCGCTGCGGCGGTTCCGGGCCGCGTTCGCGGGGCAGGTGACCCCGAACGACTTTGCGCTTGGCGAAAGCGCCAACGTGCCGGGGCATGTGGCGCTGGCGAACCGCAACTACATGAACCTGCTGGAGCTGCCGATCCTGTTCTACGCGGTGTGCCTGGCGATGTTCGTGACGCAGACGGTCGACCAGCTGGCGGTCAATCTCGCCTGGGGCTATGTCGGGCTGCGCGTCCTCCATAGCGTCATCCACATCAGCTACAACAACGTGGTCCACCGGCTAGGCGCCTTCGCGCTCAGCAACTTCGTGCTGATCGCTCTGTGGGTCGTCTTCGGGATGCGGGTGACGGGCGCCTAAGAACCCTCCTCCCTCGAGGGGAGGAGGGCAGGGTGGAGGGTGTGGCCCCTGAGTTCGGGCGACGAACGCTGACGGCTCAGAGCCTCTCGCGCATTTCCGTCACCACCCTGCGCTCACCCCCATCCCCGGCCCTTCCCCCTCGAGGGGGAAGGGAGTCATATTTCCTGGTTGTAGGCGCCCACTTCCGGGCGCTTCGCCAGCCGGGGTTTGACCTCGTCGCGGAAGAGGGCGCGCATGTCGTCCTCTGACCGCGTGCTTTCGACCACCACGACGATCTCCGGCTTGTTCGACGAGGCGCGGACGAGGACCCAGGAGCCGTCCTCCAGCGCGACGCGCACGCCGTTGACGGTGATGACGTCCTTGATGGCGCGGCCGCCGATCGTGCCGCCGTCGGCCGCGAGCTGCTGGTATTCGCGGACGATGTCGTCGACGACGCCGTACTTCACCTCGTCGGCGCAGTGGGGGCTCATGGTCAGTGAGGTGAAGGCGACCGGCAGGGCGCGCTTCAGGTCCGAGAGTTTCTTGCCCGGATTGCGGTCGAGCATCGACAGGATCGCCGCCGCCGCAACGAGGCCGTCGTCGTAGCCGCGACCGAGCGGCTCGTTCAGGAAGAAGTGGCCGGACTTCTCGAAGCCGGCCAGCGCGCCCAGTTCGGCGCTCTTGCGCTTGATGTAGCTGTGGCCGGTCTTCCAGTAGACGGTCGTGGCGCCGTTCTCGGCCAGGATGGGATCGGTGGCGAACAGGCCTGTCGACTTCACATCCACCACGAAAGTAGAGCCGGGGTGCAGCGGGGCCAGGTCGCGCGCCAGCATCAGGCCGATCTTGTCGGCGAAGATCTCCTCGCCCTCGTCATCGACCACGCCGCAGCGGTCGCCATCGCCGTCGAAGCCGAGCGCCAGGTCCGCGCCATGCTCACGGACGGCCTTGGCCATCTCGTGCAGCATCTCCTGGTCTTCGGGGTTCGGATTGTACTTCGGGAAGGTCCAGTCGAGGTCGCAATCCATCTCGATGACCTCGACGCTCATGCGCCGCAGGGCCTCCGGCGAGAACGCCCCGGCCGTGCCATTGCCGCAGGCGCAGACGACCTTCAGCGGCCGCTCGATCGAGGCGCGTGAGGCCACCTCGGCGATGTAGCGCTCCGCCATGCCCTCGATGCGGGTCAGCTTGCCGCCATCGCGTTCGACGAACTGGCCGCCCAGCACGATATCCTTCAGCCGGCCCATCTCGTCGGGACCGAAGGTCAGCGGCCGGGCGGCGCCCATCTTCACCCCGGTCCAGCCGTTCTCGTTGTGGCTGGCGGTGACCATGGCCACGCATGGCGCGTCGAGGTCGAACTGGGCGAAATAGGCCATCGGCGAGACGGCCAGCCCGATGTCCAGCACCTCGCAACCGGCCGCGATCAGGCCCAGCGACAGCGCCTGCTTCACGCTCAGCGAATAGGACCGGAAATCATGGCCGACGACGATGCGGCGGTGGCCGAGTTCCTGGATGTAGGTCCCCAGCCCCAGCCCCAGCGCCTGGATGCCAAGGAGGTTGATCTCCCTCTCCAGGATCCAGCGCGCGTCGTACTCGCGAAAGCCCGTGGCCTTGACCAGCGGTTCGGTCTCGTAGGCCAGCGTGTTGGGTGCGATGTCGGCGCGCGGCGTGAAGGGCATGCGTCGGCGGTCCTCGAAAGCGGATCAGTCGTGGGGTTTAGGCGCCCCGGTCGGCGACGGCAATGCCTCGCGCGGTGTTGCGGTTCCGCCCGCCCCTCAGCCGATCACGGGCGGGCTTTCCTCGACATCGTCGAGAATGCTCTCGGGCGGGCAGGGCGCGTCCGGTGCTCTGGTGATGGTGAAGCCTTTCGGTCCTTCAACCAGCCGCAGCGCAAACGGCACGGTGGTGACCGGATCGCCGCTCGGCCGGGTGACGTGCACGATCAGGTCCACCGGTCCGCCGCCAGGCGGCAGCTTGTACTGCATGGCGATCTTGCGGGCGCCGTGAGAGGCGTTGGAGAAGCCGAGCCGCTTCCACAGGCCGTCGGGACGATCGACGGTCGACAGCGTGCCGGGGATGACGAAGCGGCCGAGCTTCGACCAGCCGCCGCTTTCCTGCTTCACCAACTGGCCGTCGACATAGGTGGACTTGGTCCAGGACACCGTCAGCTTCCACTCGCCCCACAGGTCGCAGATGCCGACGTCGGCGGGGGCCATGGCCTCGCCCCGCGGGTTTTCCAGGAAGCCGGTCTGGAAGGTGCCGTTGTCGGGCGACTTGGCGATGTCGGCGAAGACCACGACCGTGCCGCCGGCGCGTTTGGCGCCGACTTTCAGGCTGACCCCCGACGCCGGGTCGTTGAAGACGGTCATCTCCTTGTCGGTGATCTTGCAGATGACGGTCGGCGGACCGCCGCCGCCGCCACCTCCACCGCCGCTCGGCAGACCAGCCGCGCTGCCCAGCAGGCCGCCGGCGATGCCGAGCGCGGTCGAGGCCGCCTTGGCCTTTAGCCGCGCGCCGGAGCCGACCTTGCTGTTGGGACCCACCGTGATGGGTTTGCGCCGTTCTTCGGGCGGGCAGTCGGGCTTGCCGGGTTTGGCGGGCTTGTCGTCGACGGGCGTGAGCGGTTGGCCGGTCGAGGGGATCTGGTTGTTCTGCGCCGTCTGCGGGCAATCCACGATCGGGATGGCGAGGATCTGGTTGTAGACCGCCGGCATGCCCTCGGCCCTCGCCTGCGCCTCGGCGGCGATGGGCTTCCACTCGGCCATCTCGACCTGGATCGCGGCCCAGACGGGGCCGCCCTCGTTGCGCATGTACTGGGTGAAGAGGCCGTTCAGGGTCGCGGCATACTGCTGGGCGGTGGTCGCATTCCTTAGCGCCGCCGCGGCGGCCGGATTGTAGGTGTTGTTGAGGAAGTCGACCCGCTCGAACTCCGAGCAGAAGCTGGCCGGCAGGATCAGGTCGACCCGCTCGAACTGAGGCCGCACTGCGCCGGGCGGAAGATCGCCGATCTGGGTCTGAGGCTGGCCGGGATCGGCGCGGCTCTCATCCTTCGGACAATCGTCGCGGAAGGGGACCGGCCGCATCTTGGGCAGGGTCTGGGCGATGGCGCCGTTCAGCCAACGCAGCGCCGCGCCCCAGTCGTATTTGGTGGTGTTCGTGCCGGCGACGACATGCTCGAACTCGGGGATCACCGGCCCGGCGACGGACTGGAGGCCGCAGGCCCTGGTGACGCATGCCGCATACGCCTCGCGGGCGTCCTGCAACGCCGCCAGCGCATCGACCGCCGCCCAGCGCCGCCGTTGGGCGCGCTGGAGGTCGACGAAGGCCTGGGCCTGGACGATGTCGCCGGCCTCGGCCTCGCTGAGCAGGTCCTTGAGCCGCTGCTGGCGCTCTTCGAGGTTGGCCTGCGACCAGCCTTTCAGATAGCGGCCGGCAAGCTGGCCGAGGTCGGCGAGGATGCCCTTCTTCTTGAATTCCTGGCGCCAGTCCTTCCCGTTCTTCGTGGCGTCCTCGTAGATTTCGCGGGCGCTGACGGCGATCGACTTGATGTCGGTGATGTTGCTGGTCAGGTCGTTGATCGAGCCGGCGTCGACGCCGCCCGCCACGTTCACGGCGTCGGCGATGGGGGTGGCGGCCTTTTCTCCGCTCAGCGAGCCGGTGGCGGTGGCCGACAGGCTCTCGGCGTCCTTGGCGAGTTCGTAGAGGTCATTGATCTTGTCCATGACCTCGGTGATCGACTTCGGGTCGCCGCCGTCCTGCGCGATGTCCTTGAAGAAGGACATGATGCTGGCGATGTCGAGCAGCATGCTGCCGAAGTTGTGGTAGAATTCCTGGATGGCGATGACCCGGATGAGCAGGTCGCGCTGTTGCCCGTTCAGGATGTTGCTTTCGGCCAGCGCCCGCAGGTGGGCCATGTGGTCGTCGTCGGCCCGCTCCGTATAGAAGACCATCTGCTTGACGTAGGCTTCCATGTCGATGAGCGCCTGTAGCGCCCGCCGGGCCTCCGGACAGTCGATCTTCGGGCACTTCATCCCGTCGCAGTTGGCGGCCGCCAGGTAGTCGTTGGCGAGCTGCAGGACGCGTTCGAGATCCTCGTCCGTGGGCGGATAGACGTCCTTCGTCGGCTGCACCTCGGGCTCGCGAGCGGTCGGCGTCGGGCGCTGGGGCTCCTCGATTTCGTCGAGGATACTTTCGCGCGGGGTGAAGGGATTGGTCTCCTCGATCTCGTCGAGGATGCTCTCGTATGGCTGGTCGGGCGCTTCCGCGCGGCAGGTCTTGTCGCACGCCAGCGCCTCTCGCAGGGCCGCCTCGTACTGCGGCGTCAGGGCGTCGACCTGCGCCTTCAGCACCGCGTGGCGTTCCTGGATCGGCCCCTGGGCGGGGTTGTAGGCTGTCTGGTGTTCGTCCGAGAGCCTGCGCATCTCGGCGATGCGGGTGTTGATCTCGGTCGCGATGGCGTTGGCGCGCTCGACCAGCGGGCGACACTTCTCGCACGGCTGGGTCATGATCCGCACCGGCGTGGGGACCGCCAGCGGTCCGCCCAGCGAGCGCTCCTGCGGCTTCAGGCGATCGTCCTGGAAGCCGCCTGTGCGGCGGCCGGTGTCGCGGTCGAACGTCTCGCCCCGCCAGGGGACGCCATCCTGGTTGAACTCATAGCGGGCGACGGGCTTGCCGCCCTCGGTGATCGTCGCCTCGGTTATGATGATGTCCTGGCCGTCGAGGCTGGAGCCGTATTGCAGCTGGGCGCTGCGGGGCCCCTCGGTCTGAGGTCCGATGGTCTCCCAGGCCTTACCCTGCTGGGTCAGGGTGACGGGTCCGGTCGGCTGGTAGCCGGTGTCCAGCTGCACCGTGTGGGTCGGGATGTCGTCCTTGTTGATGTAGACGATGTCGACCTCGCCCGGATTGTAGGCGTCGTCGAAGTGGTCCACGACCAGCGTTTCGGTCGTGCCGGGCGGCGGCGGATTGGCCTTCAGCCACTCATTGACCCGGGCGTTGTGGGCCGCGATCTCGGAGGCCTTTTCGCGACGCAAGGCCTCGTCGGCGATGCGGGCCTCTTCGTTGGCCTTGGCCGCCGCGGCGTCCTCGGCGTCGAGGCGATCGAGATACTCCTGCAGTTCGGGAGAGCGCTCGTGCGGCCGGCCGCTGCCGGTCCGGACATCGGCGGCCCAGGCGCCCTGGGCCATGAAGACCAACGCAAACAGCGCAGCAAGCAGATGACGCACCACCACCCCCCAAACTCGGACAGCACGCAACGGCCAAGCCTAGCATGGCCGTAGGGGAGCGAAAATCCGTCTCCGGCTAGACGATGCCGGCGCGGAGGATGTCGTGGATGTGGAGGATGCCGGCCGGGCGGCCGTGTTCGACGACGAACAGCACGGTGATGCGCCGGTCTTCCATCAGTTTCAGGGCCTCGGCGGCGAGCGCGTCGGCGTCGATGGTGGTCGGCTCGGCGGTCATGACGTCGGCCGCCACGTTGTCGAGCAGGCCGTCCATGTGGCGGCGAAGATCGCCGTCGGTGATGAGGCCCGCCAACTGCCCGTCCTCGCCCTTCACGCCGACGCAGCCGAAGCGCTTTTCGGTCATCACCAGCAGCGTTTGAGGCATCGGCGTGCCGGCTTCCACCAGCGGCAGCTCGTCACCCGTGTGCATCAGGTCGGCGACGGTCTGCAGCTGCGCGCCCAGCTTGCCGCCGGGGTGGAAGACCTTGAAGTCGCTGGCGGTGAAGCCGCGCCGCTCCAAGAGCGCCACGGCCAGCGCGTCGCCCAGCGCCATCTGCAGGGTCGTCGAGGTGGTGGGCGCGCCGACGTAGGGCGTAGCCTCCGGCGCGTCGGGCAGTTGCAGCACGACGGTCGAGGCGCGGCCGAGCGCGCTCTCCCGCGAGGCGGTGATGCCGATCAGCGGGATGTCGAAGCGGCCGGTGAAGGCGAGGATGTCGGCCAGCTCGCGCACCTCGCCGGACTTCGACAGCGCCAGCACCACGTCATCCGAGCCGACCATGCCGAGGTCGCCGTGGCTGGCCTCGGCGGCGTGGACGAACATGGCGGGCGCGCCCGTGGATGCCAGCGTGGCGGCGATCTTGCGCGCCACATGGCCCGACTTGCCGATGCCGGTGCAGACGATCCGGCCCCTGGCGCGGAACAGGATCTCGACCGCTTCGATGAAGTCGGCGCCCAGGCTGTCGGAGAGCTGGCGAAGGGCGTCGGCCTCGACCGACAGCACCCGGCGGGCGACCGCTATGGCGTCGAAACCGCTCAACGGGGCTGCTCGCTGCGGAAGGGCCCAGGCGAGGGCGTCCCCAGCCCCTGCGGCCAGACGAGCGCCAGCGCGACCATCGCCGCGCCGATCAGCGCCATCAGGGGATAGAAGTAACGGTCCCGCATGGAGCGGATATAGCAGGGCCTTCACGGAAGCGAACCCCCGGGCTAGGACGGCGCGACACAGTCAAGGAGCCCCGATGCCGACCCTCGTCCTGCTTCGTCACGGCCAGAGCCAGTGGAACCTGGAGAACCGCTTCACCGGCTGGGTGGACGTGGACCTAACGCCTGAGGGCGAGGCGCAGGCGAAAAAGGGCGGCGAGTTGCTGAAGGCGGCGGGGGTGAAGTTCGATCGCGCATACACCTCGGTGCTGACGCGCGCGATCCGCACCGGAGAGATGGCGCTGGCGGCCGCCGGGCAGGACCTGGAGTTCGTCAAGGACTGGCGGCTGAACGAGCGCCACTACGGCGGGCTGACGGGTCTCAACAAGGCGGAGACGGCGGCCAAGCACGGCGAGGAGCAGGTGAAGGTCTGGCGCCGCTCCTACGACGTGCCCCCTCCGCCGCTGGCGCCCGGCGGCGAGTTCGATTTCGCGAAGGACCCGAGGTACGCCGGCGCGACCCTGCCCGACACCGAGAGCCTGAAGACCACCCTCGACCGCGTGAAGCCCTATTGGGACGCCGAAATCGCGCCGCGCCTGAAAGCTGGCGAGGACGTGCTGATCGCGGCGCATGGCAACAGCCTGCGGGCCATCGTGAAGCTGCTGTTCAACGTGCCGGACGACGCCATTGTGGGGGTGGAGATCCCGACGGGAAACCCGCTGGTGATTGACCTGGACGGGGAGCTGCGCCCAACCTCCGCCCGCTACCTCGACGAAGGCCGGGCGGAAGCCATTCCCGCTCTCTAATCCGCTCATTCCCGCGAAAGCGGGAACCCAGGCTTTTTCTGACAGCTCAGGCGCCCTTCGATAAAACACCTGGGTCCCCGCCTTCGCGGGGATGAGCGGATGTGGGGATGCGGTCCAGCGATCTTGAATTCATGCAGCGCGCCATCGACGTCGCGCGAGCTAACGTAGGCAAAACCGCGCCGAACCCCTGCGTCGGCTGCGTGATTGTGCGCGACGGGGAGATCATCGCGGAAGCCTGCACGGCCGAGGACGGCCGGCCGCATGCCGAGGAGCAGGCGCTGGTGGGTGTCGATGCGCGGGGCGCGACGGCCTACGTCACCTTGGAACCCTGCGGTGTGCGCTCGGCCGGCGGACCGTCGTGCTCGGAGCGGCTGGTCACGGCGGGCGTGGCGCGGGTGGTGGTCGCCTGCGAGGACGCCAGCCCCTACGCCTCGGGACAGGGCGCGGAGCGGCTGAGGGCGGCGGGCGTCACAGTCGAGATCGGCATGCTCGCCGCCCAGGCCGCTGCGGCGCTGCAATACGCATGAGAAAAGGCGGCGCCTTTCGACGCCGCCTTCGCAAGTTTCGGGCTCAGCCTGCCCTTAGGCGGCCTTTTCGCCTTCGATCAGGGTGGACTGGCCGCCGCTGTTGATCTCGATCCGGCGGGGTTTCAGCGCTTCGGGAAGCTCGCGCTTCAGGGAGATCGAGAGGAGGCCGTTGTCGAGGCCGGCATCCGCCACGACGACGTAGTCGGCGAGCTGGAACCGCCGTTCGAAGTTCCGCTCGGCCAGCCCGCGATGCAGGAACTGACGTTCGTCGTTGGCGGTCTTGCGACCCTGGACGGTCAGGAGGTTTTCCTTGACCTCGATGTTGAGTTCTTCCGGACGAAAGCCCGCAACCGCGATCTCGATGCGGTAGGCGTTCTCGTCGGTGCGCTCGATGTTGTAGGGCGGGTAGCCCGAAGCGCCCTCCTGGGCGGCCGCCGCGTCGAGCAGCGCGGCGAGGCGGTCGAAGCCCACCACCGAACGGTAGAGGGGCGAGAAGTCGATCGTACGCATGTGCACATCCTTCTTGATAGACAGGTTGCGGTTGTCGAAGGCCCGGAAACCAGCGCCTTCAAGGCTTTAGGTAGGTCGTGGCCGGCGCCCTTCAAGCCCCGGCTTTTTGACCCGTTAACCGGCCCGCGCTAAGCCAGTGCGCGGCGCGGACGGGGGCGTCCTACGCGGGGTAGTTTTGATGAGCCCATTTTCTCGGCGGGACCTGCTGCTGGGCGCCGGCGCTCTGACCTTGGCGGCCTGCAGCCGCGACGCCGGTGAGCCGGTCACCGGCTATGCGCGGCCGAAGACGCTGGCCGAGGCGGTGGCGGGCGAGTGGCGCCTGCCGGAAGACCGCGCGCGGGACCGGTTCCGCCACCCCCTCGAGAGCCTGGAGTTCTGGGGCCTGAAGCCCGGCATGACGGTGGTGGAGTTCTGGCCGGGCGCCGGCTGGTACACCGACATCCTGGCGCCGTTCCTGGCCGGCACGCGGGGCAAGCTCTACGCCGCCCATGTGGAGCCGCTCGACGACGTCCGCCGTCAGGCCATGGAGGCCTACCAGCGCAAGCTCGCCGACAGGAAGCGGATCTATGGCGACGTCACCCTGACCGCCTTTGGGCCCACCAGCGGGCCAGTGGCGCCTGCGGGGACGGCGGACCTCGCGCTCTTCCTGCGCAACATCCACAACTGGATGGCGGCGGGCACCGTCGACAAGGCCTTCCGTGACGCCTTCGCGGCGCTGAAGCCCGGCGGCGTGCTGGGCGTCGAGGAGCACCGCGCCAACCCCGGCGACGTGCAGGACGCGCTGGCGGCCAACGGCTACGTGCAGCAGGATTACGTCATCCAACTCGCCAGGGAGGCCGGTTTCCAGATGGGAGCCGCCACCGAGATCAACGCCAACGCCAGGGACGACCGCGACCACCCCTTTGGCGTCTGGACCTTGCCGCCGACGCGGGCCTCCGCGCCGCGCGGCCAGCCGGCGCGGGAAGGCTTCGACCACGCCCCCTACGACGCGGTCGGCGAAAGCGACCGGATGACCCTGAAGTTCATCAAACCGTCGTAACCTGAACGCTGTTTACTTGGCCCGTTGGCCGGGCTATCGGTGTCGTCCGTGCTAGCAGGGAGAGCGCACCCATGTCCTTCACCATCGAAGAAATGACCGACCGTATCCGTGGCGCCATGGACCCGGATCCGGGCATCGGCAAGTCCATCAAGTTCGACCTCAAGGGCGACGGCATCATCCACATCGACGGTTCGAACGTGACCAACGAGGACAAGCCGGCCGACCTGACCATGACCATCGCCAAGGACGACCTGATCGCCATGGGCGAAGGCAAGCTCGACGCCACGATGGCGTTCATGAGCGGCAAGCTGAAGCTGTCCGACATGGGCCTGGCCATGTCGCTGCAGCCGAAGATGCAGCAGATCTTCGCCCGCCTGAACGGGTGAGCGAGCTAGCGCCTCTGGTGGTGATCCCCGAGGCGCCCGTTCCGGGCAACGGAACGGCCGAGTGGTTTAGCGGCGCGGACGGCAAACGCCTCCGCGCCGCTTCCTTTTTCCCCGACGGCGAGGCGCGTGGATCGGTGCTGGTCAGCCCCGGGCGCACCGAACCGATCGAGAAGTATTTCGAGGTCGTGCAGGATCTGTTGGACCGCGGCTTTGCCGTGGTCGTGCACGACTGGCGAGGGCAGGGGCTGTCGCACCGGCCGCTGCCGGACCGGCTGAAGGGTCACGCGGCGGGGTTTCAGAACTATCTCTCGGACTACGGACGGCTGCTCGACACCTTCGAGGAGCGGTTGCCGAAGCCCTGGATCGCGCTCGGGCACTCCATGGGCGGTTGCCTGACGCTGCTCGCCTTGGCGCACGGCGAACAGCGGCGGTTCAAGGCGGCGATCCTGTCGGCCCCGATGCTGGGGCTGCAGACCGGCGGGCGGCCGAAGCGCGCGGCGCGAGCGCTGGCCTGGGTGATGGCGCGCTGCGGTCGGGGCGAGGAGTACATCCTGAACGACCCAGGCCTGCCGCTGGGCGGACCCTTCGAGGACAACATCCTCACTCACGACCGGCGCCGCTACGAGCGCAACGTGGCGCAGGTGCGGGCGAACGGAGAGCTGGCGCTGGGGTCGGGCACCTGGGGCTGGCTCGACTTCGCCTTCTCAGCGATGGGCTGGCTGGCGCGCAGCCCCGAGGTGACGAAAATCGCCATCCCGCTGGTGGCGCTTGGCGCCGCCGAGGAAAAGATCATCGACAACGCCGACCAGGAACGCACCATCGCCCGCGTGCCGGGGAGCCGGTATGTCACAGTGCCGGGCAGCTACCATGAGATCCTGCAGGAAACCGACGACATCCGGTCGGTCTTCTGGCGCGAGTTTGACCGGCTAACCGCTCAAGTAATCCCCTAACTCCGCTCATCCCGACGAAAGTCGGGACCCAGGTCTTTCCAGAGGGCAATGAGCTTCCACGCCTACATTATGGCCAGCGGCCGCAACGGCACGCTCTACACCGGCAGCACGGACAACCTCGCTCGTCGTGCCTACGAGCATCAGGACAAGATTCGAGGCGGGTTCACGTCGAAGTATGGTGTGGCTCTCCTCGTTTGGTTCGAGCAATTCGAGACGCGCGAAGGCGCCTTCAAGCGCGAGCGGCAGATCAAGGAGTGGAAGCGTATCTGGAAGATCGAACTGATCGAGAAAACCAATCCGTGGTGGCGCGATCTGTCTGAAACGTTGGTCTAGCTGGAAAGACCTGGGTCCCGACTTTCGTCGGGATGAGCGGAGTTTGGGTTATCGGGCGGACCTTCTAAGCGCCACCAGCGCCTCGTCCAGCACTGCCCGGTCCCCCGCAATGGCGATCTGGCCGCCGTTGGGGCCTACGGGTTCGCCGCGCCAGTTGGTGACGAGGCCGCCGGCGCCTTCGACGAGGGGGATGGCGGCTTCGATGTCCCAGGGTTTCAGGCCGGCCTCGACGACCAGGTCCATCGTGCCCTGCGCCACCATCGCGTAGGCGTAGGCGTCGCAGCCTAGCCGCGCGAGGCGAGCCGCGGCCCGAACCTGCGTCCAGGCGCCGAGTTCCGCGCCGTTGAAGCAGCTTTCCGGGTCGGTCGTGGCGATCAGGGCTTCCCGGATGTTTCCGCAGCGACGGACCTTCAGCGGAACCTCGCCCCCGGCGACGACGAGGCGCGAACCCGACGCGCTGCCGATGAACACCTCACCGAGAAAAGGTTGGCCGATGGAGCCCAGCACGGGCTTCCCCTGAAAGCGCAGGCCGATCAGCGTCGTCCACAGCGGCAGGCCGGCGATGAAGGCGCGGGTGCCGTCTACGGGGTCGAGCACCCAGACGAACTCGGCGTCGGGGCGGTCTTCGCCGTACTCCTCGCCGATGACGCCGTGGTCGGGATAGCGCTCGGCGATCAGCTTGCGGATGACTTCCTCGGCGCCCTTGTCGGCGTCGGTGACAGGGTCGAAGGCCCGCTCGCCCTTGTCGACCATGCCGTTCTCGGCGCGAAACAGCGGCAGGATCACCTCCGCCGAGGCGCGGTTCAGCGCCAGCAGGAAGGCGTCGAGTTCGGCGAGGCGGGCGGCGTCCAGGCTCATGCGCGAGCCTTAGCCTTGAGCCGGCCTTCGCGCCAGCCTACCAAGGGCCATGGCAGCGCCGCATCGCCCCACCTTCTCGCAGGACCTGGCCTGGCGGCTGGAAGCGGTCGGCTTCGACATCTTCACCTTCCTGTTCCGCCTGCTGCCGACGGATGTCGCCTCCTGGATCGGCGGTAAGCTGGTCAAGCTGGTCGGGCCGACCAGCGGCTCGCACAAGATCGCCCGGCGCAACCTGCTGATCGCCTTCCCGGAGAAGGACGAGGCCTGGCGCCGGGACATACTGGCGCGGCAGTGGGAAAACCTTGGCCGCTCCTTCGCCGAGTTCACCTTCATGGACCGCATCCGGCCCTCGACCGGGCGCGTGGAACTGGTCAACGGCGAGCGGCTGAAAGAGATCGCCGAGACGATGACGCCGGTGGTGTTCGTCTCCGGCCACCTGTCGAACTGGGAGGTGATGCCGGCGGCCATCGTCGACCAGGGCGTGGTCTGCCAGATGACCTATCGCGCCGCCAACAATCCCTACGTCGACGATCGCATCAAGAAGAGCCGCGAGCGCTACGGCGTACGGCTGTTCGCGCCCAAGGGCGGCGAGGGCGCAAAAGAGCTGCTTGAGGCCATGGGCCGGGGCGAGTCGGTGGCGCTGATGAACGACCAGAAGTTCAACGGCGGGGTCGCCGCACCCTTCTTCGGCAAGCTCGCCCATACCGCGCCCGGGCCGACGCGGCTGGCGCTACGGTTCGGCACGGTGCTGCAGCCGATGAGCGTTCAGCGGGTGAAGGGGGCGCGGTTCCGGGCCGTGGTGCACGACCCCATTGTGGTGCCGAAGACCGGCGACCGGGCGGCCGACATGGAAGCCGGCGTGCGGCTGATCAACGCCTTCATGGAAGAGCGCATCCGCGAGCGGCCCGACGAGTGGTTCTGGGTGCACAAGCGCTGGGCCAACGAGGTCTACGAGGAACTCGCCCGGCAGGGCTGCTAGGCGCCCCTGGTTTCCTTCCAGCGCTGCAGCGCCTGCTCAGGGCCGGCGTAGGCCTCCTGCAGCTCGGGGTTCCAGTAGCGCAGCGCTTCCAGCGGAATCTTCACGTTAGTGACGGCGCA
>CAMLRH010000009.1 GCA_946482375.1 uncultured Caulobacteraceae bacterium
GCAGGAACAGGTGCAGGGCGAACAGCACGATGACCGGCGCCATCAGCTGGATGATGAGGCCCGGGACCCGCAGGTACTCCATGAAGGCGTGCGCGCGGGGGCCCTGGCTGTCCATCGCCTGCGCCGCGTCCTGGCCTTGCCTCTGGACAAGCGGGCCGACGCTTTCGACGGCCGGCCGGAAGCGTCGCAGCAGGGCGAACACCGTCAGGGCGACGATGGCCAGCACCGTGATCTCGCCGAAGGTGTCGAAGGCGCGGAAGTCCACGAGGAGCACGTTGACGACGTTGCGCCCCCCGCCCTCCACATAGGCGCGCTCCAGGAAGAACTCGGAGATGGAACCATCGACCGGATGGGTCATCACCGCATACGACAGCGCCGCCAGGCCCAGACCGGCCGCGACGGCCAGGGCCAGGTCGCGCGCCCGCCGCGCGCGGGTCAGGAGGGTGCGGCTCTCCGGCAGCTTGACGCGGCGCGGGAGCCAGCGAAGGCCAAGCAGGATCAGGATCGTGGTCACCACCTCGACGAGCAGCTGGGTCGTGGCGAGGTCCGGCGCCGACAGCCAGACGTAGCTGATGCACGAGATCAGGCCGGCGCCGCCCAGGAGCACGAGCGCGGCCAGGCGGTGAAACTTGGCCGCCAGGGCCGCGCCGACCGCGCAGGCGGCGCCGATGAGCCAAAGGCCCGCAAAGACCGGATCGGCGCGTGAGAGAGCTCCCGCCGGCAGCGCCAGCGACCGGCTTCCCAAGGCGGCGGCCGCGGCGACGATCGTGACGGCCAGGATGATGACGAGTTGGGGCTGCAGTCGCTCGCCGGGGAGCCGCCGCGCCAGTCGCGCGGGGACGGCCTCGGTGAGAATGTAGAGCCCCCGGTCGAAAAGGGCCCGGCCGCTGAACCGCCCGCCCGGCGGCGTCCCGCGCAGGAGCCGTTCGCGGAAGACCACATAGATCGCCAGTCCGGCCGAGAGCGCGATGACGCTCATGGCCAGCGCCGGTTTGAACCCGTGCCAGACCGCCAGGGTGTAGTCGGGGGCGCGCGAACCGAGCACCGAACCGGCCGCGCGCTCGAGGAAGGGACCCACGGTCACGGCGGGCAGGATGCCGACGACAAGGCAGCCGACGGCGAGCAGACCGATCGGAACCACCATCCACCGGGGCGGCTCATGCGGCGTCTTCGGCAGCGCTGTCGGCGGCTTCCCGAAGAAGACCGCGCCAACGAACTTCAGGGCGTAGACGACGGAGAATGTGCTCGCCACCACGGCCAGGATCGTCGGCAGGAAGTCGAACGGCAGGCCCCGGCGGGCGGCCAGCGCCTCCTCGAAGAACATCTCCTTGGACAGAAAGCCGTTCAGGAGCGGCACGCCCGCCATGGCCGCCGCGGCGATGGTCGCAAGTCCGGCCGTGACCGGCATGAAGCGCGCGAGCTGTCCCAGCCGGCGCATGTCCCGCGTGCCGGCCTCGTGGTCGACCGCGCCCGCGGCCATGAACAGCGAGGCCTTGAAGATGGCGTGGTTGACGATGTGGAAGATCGCCGCGACGCAGGCGAGCGGCGCATCGAGGCCGAGCAGGAAGGTGATCAGGCCCAGATGGCTGATCGTCGAGTAGGCCAGCACGCCCTTGAGGTCGTTCTGAAGGATGGCGAGGAACGCCCCCACGAGCAGGGTGACGAGGCCGGTGGTCGACACCGTCCAGAACCACAGGTCGGTCCCCGAAAGCACCGGCCAGAAGCGCACCAGCACGAAGACGCCGGCCTTCACCATCGTGGCCGAGTGGAGATACGCCGACACCGGGGTCGGCGCGGCCATCGCCTGCGGCAGCCAGAAGTGGAACGGAAACTGCGCGCTCTTGGTGAAGGCGCCGAGCAGGATCAGCGTCACGGCCAGCCCGTAACGGGGGCTCGCATGGATGGCGTCCCCCGCGCCAAGGATCGTGGCCAGGTCGTGGCTCCCGGCGATGTCGGCGAGGATCAGGAGGCCCGCGAGCAGGCAAAAGCCGCCCGCCGAGGTGACGATCAGCGCGGTCCTGGCGCCCTCGCGGGCCCCGGCGCCGCGGTGCCAGTAGCCGATGAGCAGAAATGACAGCAGGCTCGTCATCTCCCAGAAGACGACGAGAAGGATGACGTTGGCGGCCAGGACCAGCCCGATCATCGCGCCCGCGAAGGCGAGCAGGTAGGCATAGAACCGCGGGACCGGGTCCTCCGGCGACATGTAGTAGCGCGCGTAGATGCTGACGAGCAGGCCGATGCCGAAGATCAGCATCAGGAATATCCAGGTGAATCCGTCAGCCCGAAGGCTGAATTCCAGGCCAAGACTCGGCGCCCATGAAGCGGCCAGCTGGATCGGCGCGGCGGCGGTGATCTGGTCCGAGAGGAAAATGGTGAGGCATAGGCCGGCCAGCATCGCCGCCACCGCCAGGGACGCCGCCGTGTTTCGCGCGTGCCGGTTCAGCATCGCGGCCGCAAGGCTTGCCGCGAACGGCAGCGCGAGCAGCAAGGCGAGCAGTGCTTCGGCGCCCATCGTCGGCGTCTCTTCCTTCAGCTTGTGTGAACGCCCGCCATCCTCGGGAATGTGTCGGTCGGGTTCAAGCTTATCCGTTGCATTGATCGGCGTGCGCCGGGACCTAGATCAGGTGACAGGCCGGTTCCGGTGTACACTGGCCGCGGCAACCATGGAGGTGAGGCTTTGGCTAACGACAAGGGACCGGCGGTTCCGCCCAAGCGCATTCTCCTCGCAACCGACCTGAGTGCGAGGGGCGATCGGGCGCTTGACCGCGCGGTCCAACTCGCCGGCCGGTGGAACGCCGAACTGCTGGTGGTGCACGCACTGGAAGGCGACGGCCTTGACCTGCCGGAGTATCAGGGCCTGCCCTCGTGGCGGCACCCGCCGAGCCCCACCGCCCTCATTGAACGACAGATCCGGGAGGACGTGCGGGGCCCTTGCCCCAACCTTCGCGTGTTCGTCGAGGAAGGACCGGCGAACAAGGTGATTCTGGACGTCGTCGAGCGCGAGAGGCCGGACCTGCTGGTCATCGGTCTTGGCCGGCAACGCCCCCTCGGCGTTGGGCTTGGCCGCACCATCGACGAGCTGTTTCGTCGCTCGCCCGTGTCCGTCCTCGTCGTCAAGCGTCGCCCGGGCGGCCCATACGGCCACGTGCTCGTCGGCGCCGACTACACCCCGGAAGCCCGGCACGGCCTCGAAGTCGCCGGCGCGATGTTCTCTGAGGCTAGCATGGTGGTGATGCACGCCTACGACCTGCCCTACCGGGGCTTCATCGACACCAAGCTTGGCCACGATTTCGGGGTGTTCGAGGACACGTCGCTGCGGACGTTCATAGGCGAGGCGAAGCTCGACAAGGGCGTGCGCGACCAGGTCCGGCCGATCGTCGAGCACGGCCCGCCCGAGGTGATGCTCGCGGCCTATGTCATAGAGCGCGGCGCCGACCTGACCGTGATCGGCGCCTATGAGCGCAGCAAGCTCTTCCACACGGTCGTCGTCGGCAAGGGACCCCGGATCGTGGAGACCGTGCCCAGCGACGTCCTCGTCGTCAGGGCCAGGCGAGAGCGCGCCTAGGCCAGAGGCGGCGCTCCACACCCGCTAGCGAACGCCGGCCACCGCGCGCAGGGTCTGGCCGCCGACGACTTCTTCCATGATGTCGGCCAGACGCCGCTGCTCTTCCGTCAGCCAGACGGCGCGGGCGCGGCAGAGTTCGGCGAGACGGGCGCGGCGGGCCGCCTTGCCGCCTTCCTGGCCGACGCGGCACATCTCGGCGACGTCCTTGAGGCTGAGATCGGCGCGGCGGGCGAGCGCGATGTCTTCGAGTTCGTCCACCACTTCGGCGCCGTAGAGGCGGCCGTCCTGGTCGTCGCGGTCGATCTGGGTGATCAGGCCGCGCGCTTCATAGAAGCGGATGGCGCGGCGGGTCAGGCCGCAGGCGCGGGCGACTTCGCCGATACGCATCGGGCGGGTGGGGGCGGTAAGGGGGCGCATCAGACGTCCTCCGTGGCTAGCGTGATCTTGAGGCGGGTCTTGTCGGGCTTGCCCGAAAGGGTGCGGGGCACGTCGTCGTAGGTCATGACGGTGACGTGGCGAGGGACCTTGTAGGGCGACAGGTCCTCGCGAAGACGGGCGAGACGGCGTTCGACATCGGCGGGTTCGCCGGACGCCGGCACGAGCACGGCGGTGACGGTCTCGCCCTTGAGGCTGTCCGGCACGCCGAGGACGTGGGCCTCGCGCAGGCCGCCCTGGGCCAGCAACGCCAACTCTACCTCGCGCGGCGAGACGTTGGCGCCGGAGGTCTTGATCATCTCCGAGGCGCGGCCGGTGAAATAGAACCAGTTGTCCGCGTCGACGTAGCCGAGGTCGCCGGTCGGAAAGAAGCCGTCGCGGGTGAAGGTCTGGTCGCGCGGCGTCTTGTAGTAGCCGAGCATGAGGGCGTGGCCGCGCAGGTGCAGTTCGCCGACCTCGCCGGGGCCCAGCGCCTTGCTGGTCTCGCGGTCGACGATGCGGCGTTCTATTCCGGGAAGCGGGCGGCCGTGGCTGCCGCCTTTGCCGGCGGGGACGGGACGCCGCATTACCTCCAGCGCGTGCATCCCGAAGGTCTCGGTCATGCCGAACACGCCGCCGTAGCGGCGATCTCGCGGGATGGGTTGGCCGTCCTCGTCGAAGTCCTCGAGGCCGATGATCCGGACGGCGGACAGGTCGCGGCCCCCGCGGTCGGCGGCCTCGCGGATGCCGGCGGCCTGCGAGGGCCAGACGCTGAAGCGCGTTACGCGCTGCTCTTCAACCACCTTGGCGACGACCTCGGGAGCCGGGGACGGCGAGCACACCTGGCAGTCGCCGACATAGAGGGCCGGCAGCAGGTTCACGTTCAGCCCGCCGATCCAGAAGTAGGGATGGCCGCTGTAGGCGCGATCGTCGGGCCGCCAGTCGTAGTAGGGCAGGTACTGCCGCGTCGTGTTCACCGCCGTGCCGTGACAGTGGACCACCGCCTTCGGCTCGGCCGTCGATCCGGAGGTGCAGATGGTGATGAGGGGGTCGGCGGGCGCGATGTTGGCCTCGACCGCATCCAGGAAGGCGTCGTCCACGCGCGCGGCGGCCGCGTCGATCGCGGCGGGACCTTTCAGCGCCCAGGGGCGGTCGCAATCGCCGAAGACGATGATCCGGCGCAGGTAGGGGTGGCTCGGCAGGAAGAATTCGGGACCCGCCTGCGCGGCCAGTTCCGGGACCGCGCGTTCCAGCGCGTCGAGGTAGTCGTTCTTCAGGTAGCGGGCCGCGACCAGCAGCGTGTCGACGTCGTTGTGGCGAAGCCCCCAGGACAGCTCGGGCGACCGGAAGAAGGTGCTGAGCGCGACGGTCAGCGCGCCGGTGCGCGCGACGGCGAACCAGCTCGTTGCCCAGGTCGGCGAGTTCGGCATCAGCAGGCCGACGCGGGAGCCCTTCCCCACCCCCATGGCCAGCAGGCCCCGCGCCAGTTCGCGCGAACGCCGGTCGGCCTCGAAGAAGGTCAAACGGTCGTCGCCGAGCACCACGAATTCGCGTTCGCCATGGAGCGTGGCGGCGGCCTTCACGAGCTCCGGCAGCGTCGCCCTGGGCAGTTCGCCGATGCGGGTGCTCGCCGGGCTCATATCGTGGCGACCGGACTGACGGGGGAGCCGACCGCGCGTGGCAGACGCAACGGCGGCGCGGTGAGGAAAAAGGCGGTTCGACCCCGCTCGGCCAAGGCTTCGGCCAGCGGCGTCATCCACCAGTACTCGCCGAGGGGGATGCCGAGCTTGAAGAGACAGAGCTCATGCAGCGGCAAGAGCGGCCTGCCGCCGGCGTCGTCCTTCGGCCGGCGGAAGGTCTCGACCGCGGCGGTGTCGGCGGCGATGGCGGCGACGCCGGAGTCGGTGATCCACCGCAGCAGCCGCGCGTCCAGGCCGTCCAACTCGGCCCCCAGCGTGCGCAGCCGGGCGCCGTCGGGTTCGCCACCCATGTCGACGATGGCCTGGGCGAAGCCGGAATGGATGCAGAGGACGTCGCCGGGGCGAACATCGAGCCCGTCGGCGTCGATGACCCGCATCAGATCGTCGTAGCTTACCGCCCGGCGCTCGGGGCCGAAGTGGCGGCGGAAGTCGAGCATGACGCCGCGGGTCTGGATGCCCTTGGCGGCCATCTTGTCGACGCCGAGGCGATGGGCGCCGCCGTGGTCGTGGCCGCAGACCTCTGCCTCGGCCCGCCAGCCGTTGTAGTAGACGAGCTCCGCCTCTCCATCGCCGTCGGCGTCGAAGCGCTGGCCGACGTGGCAGAGGCCGTCCCACTGGGTCGAATACTGCAGGTAGAGGGTCACCGCGTCGTCGCAGAGCACGTCGCTGACGCCGCAGTAGGTCTCGTCCATTGGCCGGTTCATGTTCGGCCGGTCCGCCTCCCCCGTCGCGAACAGCTTCGGCGGCTTGCGGTTGCCGTTCGAACCGCCGGGCAGGTCGAGGGGCAGGCTGAGGCAGAAGCTCAGGCCTTCGCGAACCTCGGCCACGCCCTCCAGCACCTTCTGGGGGGTGATGAGGTTCAGGCGGCCGATCTCGTCCTCGTCACCGAAGTCGCCCCAGTTGGAGCCCTCCGGCCGGCGCACCCAGCGTTGGGATTGGACGGCGCTCATCAGGCGGGCGCGTGCTCGCGCTTGCGGGCGGCGCTCAAGGCGGGCGTTTCCGGAATTTTTGGAGCGCCGACCGGTCCCCACAGCAGATCGGCCGTCTCCAGCGCGGCGACGTTGGCGCCGCCCAGTTCGGCCTGCAGCGCCCGGAAGCGGTAGGTCCAGAAGTGCAGCTTATGCTCGTTGGTCACGCCCATGGCGCCGTTGAACTGGTGCAGGTCGAAGGTCAGTTGCTGGATATGCTGCTGGGCGAACCCGGCCGCCTGCAGGGCGTCGAAGTTGTCGCCGCTCCAGGCCGCCTTCAGCGTCAGGAACTGGGTCGCCCGCGCCACGCGGTGCGCCTGCGCCAGCCGGTGATGGACGGCCTGGTAGGTCCCCAAGGTCGTGCCGAACATCTTGCGCTGCTTGACGTAGTCGACGGTGAAGTCGACGGCGCTGCGCATCAGCCCCGCGCATTCGGCGGCGATGGAGACCCGCCACCATTGGCGCAGCGGCGCCACCGCGCCGGGGCCAAGCCGCACCGCCTTGCTGATGTCCGGCGGGTTACGGAAGCGGCCGTAGGGATAGGCGTAGATGGTCTCGATGGTTTCGACGTTGGCCTGATCGACCGGAAAGACGAGCACGTCGTCGCCCGTGTCCAGGATGGCGGCGCGCGCCACCGGCAGGAAGCGCTGGGCCTTCGTCAGGTCGCCGGAGATCAGCGTGATCGGGCGCGGAATTTCGCCTTCGCTGAGGTGCGGCGCGACCAGCGCCGAGGCGCCGGTCTCCACCGTCACCGGGACCTTGGACGTCTCCATGACCACGAGCGCGGCTTCCAGCGCGCCCATGCCGGGCGTGCGGGCCGCTTCGAGGAAGCCGTTGTTGACCAGCTGGGCGTCCAGCTCGTGCGAGTAGTGGCTGCGGTCGCGCCGGTGCTCGACCGGCAGCTCCTGATAGTGGGCGAGGATAGACTGCAGGCTGGTGACCAGCACCGCCTGGTCTTCGTTCAGGTCGAAATCCATGACTACCTCGCCGAGCGCGGCAGACCGAGACCGCGCTGGGCGATCAGGTCCAGTTGAAGTTCGAAGGTGCCCGCCGCGATGGTGGCGGGAATCTGGTGGCGGTAGAACAGCTCCAGATAGCGCTCGCCGCCGGCGAGGCTGTCGGGCAGGTACTCCATCAGGAAGTTCATCAGGTCGAGGCAGGCCTCGGCCGCCGTCACCCGCTGGACGTTCGGGTCCACTGTCGCCGGCGTTTCCTTGACGCGCTGGTCGACGACGAGGTGGGTGAGCACCCGCGCCGCCTCCAGCTTGGCGACGATGCGGCCGGCGTGGGCGCGGACCAGCGGCTCGTCGAAGCGGTCTTCCCGCTGCAACTGGGCGACGGCGGTGTCGAGCACCTTGCGGCCCCAGTGGTAGCGGGGCAGGCCGACGCGCTCGAAGCTGAGCGCGGTGGTGATGATCTCCCAGCCCTTGCCTTCCTCGCCGACCATGTTGGCGGCGGGGACCTCGACGTCCTCGAAGAAGACCTCGTTGAGGTGGCCGAACTCCGGCATGCCGGGGAAGGGCACGACGCTGACACCCGGCGAGTTCATCGGCACCAGGAAGACCGAGATCGCCTTGCGCTCCGGCGCGGTGCGGGCGAGCAGGAAGCACCAATCGGCCTTGTAGGAGTAGGAGGTCCAGATCTTCATGCCGTTGATGACGTACTTGTCGCCAACGCGCTCGGCCTTCGTCTGAAGGGCGGCGAGGTCGGTGCCGGCCTGCGGCTCGGAGAAGCCCTGGCACCAGATCACTTCGCCGGTGGCGATGCGCTTGAGGTGCTCGTCCTTCTGCGCCTGGGTGCCGAAGCGCATCAGCGCCGGGCCGATCCAGTTGACGTTCATGTACTGGGGCCCGCGCGGCTCACCCCAGCTCCACAGTTCCTCGGCAAGGATGAACTGCTCCCACGGCTCGCCGTCGCGGCCGCCGTATTCGCTCGGCCAGTGCGGCAGCAGGAGGCCGGCCTTGGCCAGCTTGGGGGAAAAGGTCCGCGAGAAATCAATCTGCTCGGGCGAGCCCAGGCCGTGCGCGTAGGTCTCCCACCAGTCGTCGGGCAATTCCCGCTCCAGGAAGTCGCGGACCTCCTGGCGGTACTCTTCGTGGGCCTTGGTCCAGCCGAACTCCATCAGCGTCCTCCCCGCGCCGCTTACCGGCGTCGTTGGAGGCGGAGCCTACGCGTGGGGATCGCTCGGATCGTTTTCTCGATATTCGGTACGCATATCCAGCCAAGTATGTGAAACTGCGGTTATGGCGCTGGACCTCGACCTCATCCGGACCTTCATCGCGGCGGCCGAGACGCTGTCCTTCACCCGCGCGGCCGAGCGGCTGGGAGTGTCGCAGCCGCGGCTTTCGCTGCTGATCCGACGTCTCGAAGACCGGCTGGGCTTCCAGTTGTTCGTTCGGGCCCACCGCCGCGTGGAGCTGACCCGCGAAGGCGAGCTTCTGTACGCCAAGGCGCAGGCGATGGACGCCGTGATGCAGGAGATGGACGAGCTCGTCTCCGATCTTCGGCGCGAGGGGCGATACCGGCTGCGGCTGGGCTCGCCGCGCTACACGCTGGAGATTCCCGAGCGGCTGCAGTTCGTCGAGGACTTCAATGCCGCCCGCCCCTCGATCCGGATCGAGGTCGACAGCGACCGCACCGCGCCCCTGATGCAGAGGCTGCGGACGGGCGAACTCGACGTCGTCTTCGCCACCAGCCCCTTCGACGAGACGGACCTGGAGACCATCCCCTTCGCCCGCTCCGACGTGTTCCTGGCGATCCCCGAGGAGGACCCGTGGGCGAAACGGGATGAAATTCCGATCGAGGCGCTCGCCGGCAAGCCGTTCGCGACCTACCCGGGCTACATCGGCCAGGGCTACTACCGCAGCTGGTTCGGTCCTTTCGCCGAAGCCGGGGCGAAGCTGCACGAGGCGCATGACGACCACCCGACCAGTCTCCTGCGGTTTGCCGCGCGGCGGCGGTTCTGGACGGTGATCCACCCATGGCGCGGCCAGAAGCCGGCGGTCGAGGAGTCGGACCGGATGGTGATCCGTCCGGTCTCCGACGCCCGCGACCTCGGCCTTGGCATCGTCATCCGCATCGCCCGGCGCTCGGGGCCGCTGACGCCCGCGGGCGAGGCCTTCTGGACCATGGCGGTCGAGCGCTTTGGCCGCTGACTCTCACCCTACGGGTGAGGCATGCGGCGGCCCAGGATGAGTAACGATCCCGACTCAACCACCGGACCTCAGACTTTCGCCCAACGAATATCGTTGTTATGCCGCTTTAGACTGGCGGCTGACCGAAACGTTACCCTGCGACAGGGCTGGTAGACTTGACCGATTGTCGGTATCGAGGCGAATATTCTTAACGCCGTCATCCCCCCAAACCTCCGATAAGAGAGGCTCACCCGACGGCCCGACAGGGAGGTCGAGAGTATGGATCGCTTCAGCGAGATGCAGGTGTTTGCCCGCGTGGTGGAGGACGGCGCGTTTTCGTCGGCCGCCCGCGCGCTGAAGCTTACGCCGTCCGGCGTCAGCAAGCTGATCGCCCGGCTGGAAGACCGGCTCGGCGTGCTGCTGTTCAAGCGCAATTCGCGCAGCATGACGCTCACCCCCGAAGGTCAAGCTTATTACGACCGCGTGCTGGCGGTTCTGGAAGCCATGGACGAGGCCGAGTCGAGCGTCTCGAACGCCGCCCGGGAGGGGTCGGGGGTGCTGCGCGTCTACACGACGCTGAGCTTTGCCTGTCACCAGATCGCGCCCTTCATGCCCGAATTCCACGAGCGGTTCCCCAACATGCGGGTCGAGTTCCACACCGGCACCGGGCCGCTGCGCAGCCTCGACTCCACCATGGACGTGGCGCTCTACCCGTACGACATGCAGGACTGTTCGCTGGTGGCGCGGCGCATCGCGCAATCGCGCTGGGTGATCTGCGCTTCGCCCGAATACCTGGAAAGACACGGCACGCCCCAGAAGCCGGCCGACCTGCTCAAGCATACGCTGCTGAACTTCGCCATGGAGGCGCCCTGCAACAACTGGCCAGTGTGGGACCCCGCGGAAGAAAAGGTTTCGCGCGTGCTGTCCTATGGCGCCAGCTCGGCGACCGACGCCGAAATGCTGCTGGCGCTGGCGCGGGTCGGCACGGGAATCGTGCGGATGTTCGAGTATCACGTGGCGAAGGACCTCGACGAAGGTCGCCTCGTGAAGCTCTTCCCCTACGAGCACGACACCCATCAGCAGTCGATCTATGCCATCTACCAGAGCCGCCGGCACCTCGCCCCGCGGGCGCGGATTTTCCTCGAATTCCTCGAGGAAAAGCTGTCCGTCTATCGCGACTCCTGGCGTGAAAAACCGGCCGCTGAAAAGAAGGCGAAGCCGAAACTGGCGCGCGTCGCCTAGTCCGACGCAATCGACCGTCGATCGACGATCTTCAGCCCGTAGCCTGCCATGGCCGCGGGCTTTGCTTGGCTCGACGTCAGCAGGATCATTTCGCCGACATTGAGATCCAGTAGAATCTGGGCGCCGACACCGTAATCGCGCAGCGCATTACTACGCGCCTGTTCATGCTGGATGCCGCCGTAGCGTTCCGACAGCCAGTTGGGATTCGGGTCGCGAATGAAGACCGCCACCCCGGCGCCGTCGTATTCGGAAATGGCGCGCAGCGCGTTCGGCACATAGTCGGTCCGGGCCTTGGCGTGGCCGAGAATATCCACCGGCAGGTCGATCTGGTGCATGCGGACCAGCGTCGGCTTGTTCGGATCGACCTTCCCCTTGATCAAGGCGACGTGTTCGGTGCCCTCGAAGGTGCTGCGGTAGATCACCATCCGGAATGGGCCGCCGTAGATGCTTTCGAACGGCGTTTCCAGGACCCGCTCGACCGACCGTTCGGTCCGTCGCCGATAGGTGATGAGATCGGCGATGGTGCCGATCTTCAGCCCGTGCAACTGAGCGAAGGCGACGAGCTCCGGCAGCCGCGCCATGGTCCCGTCGTCGTTCATGATCTCGCAGATCACCCCGGCCGGGTTCAGGCCCGCCAGCCGCGAGATGTCGACCGCCGCTTCGGTGTGTCCGGCCCGGACCAGCACGCCGCCTTCCTTGGCCACCAGCGGGAAGACGTGGCCGGGCGAAACGATGTCGTCGCAGTCCTTGGTCGGATCGACCGCAACGGCGATGGTGTGGGCGCGGTCGTGGGCCGAGATCCCCGTCGTCACCCCTTCCCTTGCCTCGATGGAGATCGTGAAGGCGGTGCCGTGGCCGGACGCGTTCTCGACCGCCATCGGCGGCAGGCGAAGCTCCCTGGCCCGCTTGCCGGTGATGGACAGGCAGATCAGGCCCCTGGCGTGCTTGGCCATGAAGTTGATCTGGTCGGGGGTGGCGAACTGGGCGGGGATGATGACATCGCCCTCGTTCTCGCGGTCTTCGGCGTCGACGAGGATGTAGGGACGGCCGTTGCGGGCGTCCTCGATGATGTCCTCGATGGGGGAAATGGGGGTGTCGTGTGTCATCGGTCGCGTGGCAGGCCCAGTAGCCTTTCTCCGATGATGTTGCGACGGATTTCCGACGTGCCGCCGCCGATCGTGGTCATGATCGAGCGCTGGTACTCATAGACCCAGTGCTCGTCCGAGCCATCGAAGTCGAGCGCTTCGGGGCCAAGCAGATCGTTGGCCATCCGGAAGATGCGCTGAAGCATCTCCGAATTGAACGTGCCGATGATCGTGCCTTCCGAGCCCGGCACGAAATTGCGCTGGGCCCGCGAGATGGAGGCGTAGCTCATGGCCCTGAGCGCCGCGACCTCGGCCCTCAGCGTGGCCAGCCGGACAATGATTTCGTCGTCCTGGATCGCCGGGCGCACGCCGTCGGGTCCGACGCGCTGGCGGGCCATCTCGATCAGCCGCTCGACGACGCGCGACATCATGATCTGCTCGGCCAGCGCCGAGGTCCCGCGCTCGAACCCGAGCGTCGCCATGGCCACGTTCCAGCCGTCGTTGATGTCGCCGACGACGTTCTTCAGCGGGATGCGGACGTTGTCGTAGAAGACCTCACAGAAGTGCGAGGCGCCGTGCATGCAGGGGATCGGACGCACGTCGATGCCGGGCAGCGTCATGTCGCCGATGACCCAGGTGATGCCCTTGTGCTTGGCCGCCGTCGGGTCGGTGCGCACGAGCAGTTCCTGATAGGTCGCGTGCTGGGCCCGGCTGGTCCAGATCTTCGAGCCGTTGACGACCAGATGGTCGCCGTCGACCTCGGCCCGCGTGCGCAGGTTGGCGAGGTCCGACCCGGCCCCCGGTTCCGAGAAGCCCTGACACCACACCGTCTCGCCCTGCAGGATCTTCGGCAGATAGAAGGCCTTCTGTTCGTCGGTCCCCTTGGCGATCACCGTCGGGCCGGCGTGCATCAGCGCGACGAAAAAGGCGCTCGCCACCGGCAGCGGCGCGTCGGCGCGGGCGTATTCCTCGTACCAGATCAGCTGCTGGATCAGGGACAGGCCGCGCCCGCCGTACTCCGTCGGCCACGAGACGCCGGCCCAGCCGCCTTCGTACTGGCGGCGTTGCCATTCGCGGTCGAACTCCAGCATCAGCTTGCCGTCATGCGAGCGCGGCCGCCGCGGCACATTGGTCTGCAGCCACTCGCGCGCCTCGGCGCGGAAATCGGCTTCGTCGGGGGTGAAATCGAGGTTCATCGTCTACTCCAGCCCGCCCCAGCGGCTCTCGGTCAGCGCCCGCGCATGGCTCATCAACCCGCCGAGCTCGCGCTGCAGCGCCGGCAGCCGCATGGTCCAGGCGTGCAGCGGGTACTCGCGGGTGAAGCCCATGGCGCCGTGCATCTGCTGGGTCTCGCGGAACACGAGCGGTGCGGTCGCCGCCGCCCAGGACGCGGCCGCGGCCGCGCTTACCGGATCGGCGCGGTCGTAGGCCGCCTTGAACGCCAGCCAGCGGGTCCCCTCGACCTGCACGCAGAGCTGCGCCAGCCGATGCTGGATCGCCTGGAAGGACCCGATCGGGCGGCCGAACTGGATGCGCTCCTTGACGTACTGGACGGTCTTGTCGACCGCGCCGCGCATGGCGCCCGCTGACTCCAGAGCCAGCGCCACACGCCACCAGTTGCGCAGCTGCTCGCCCGAACCGGCGCCGAGCGATTTCGTCTCGCCGATGTCCGCCTTGAACCGTCCGAGTGACCACCCGGCGCGGCCACTGTCGACCGGTTCGGCGGTCCCCGGCTCGACCGTCGCCAGCAAGGCCTCGTCGCCGTTGTCGACGAGCACCTGACGAACGAAGGGCGCGAAGCGGATCGGCGCGGTCAGCGACCTCGCCAACGCCACCGGCCCCTGCGCGCTCGCCCCCGTCAGGCACGGATAGACCAGCCCCGACGCCCCCACCGAAACCACGCCCGGGCGCCTGGCGACCGCTTCCACGACGATGGCCGCCTCGAGCGTGCCCGCGCCCTGCGTCAGCGGCAGGTCGAGGAAGCCGGCGTCCTCCAACTCGCGATGCAGGGCGAAGTCGTAGGCCCCCTCCTCCACCAGCCGGATGCTCTGCTGCACGCGGGAAGCGCGCGCCAGCATGCGGTCGAGCGCGTCGGCGATCTGCGCCTGGGTCGCATCCAGCGTCAGGTCCATGGAGGGGTATTCGGCGTCGAACACGGTCAGCCCTTCACGCGCGGCAGGTTGAGATGGAGGGTGGCGATCTGGTCGAGCTGGATCTCGGTCGTGCCCGCCGCCACGCTGAAGGCGAGCACGCGGCGGATGTCGCCGCCGCTGCCGGAAACGAGGCTCTCCTCGCCGAAGACGACCTGCGACAGCTCGCCGACCATGCGCAGCGCCTGGGTCTGGGCGACGCGGGCGATGTTGGCGTCGGGCGAAGGCGGCGCGCCGTGCGCGCGCAGGTCGGCGACGCGGTAGAGTAGCAACCGGGCCGCCTCGACCGCCGCATAGGCTTCGCCGATCCGCGACTTGATCTCGGGGTCCTCGTACAGCCCGTTGCGCTGGGCCTCGGCGACGGTGCGTTCGAGGATCAGCGCGGCGGTCTGGTAGTGCGGCACGCCGGTGCGCTCGAAGGACAGCGCCTTGCGCACCACGCCCCAGCCCTGGTTCTCGTCACCGAGGCGGCAGGCGACCGGCACGCGGACGTCATCGAAGATCAGCTGGTGGAAGGACTGCTCGCCCACGAAGCCGTCGATGTGGCGGATGTGGATGCCGGGCGTGTCCATCGGCATAAGCAGCACCGTGACGCCGTGCTGCTTCGAGCCGGAGCTGTCGGTCCGCACCAGCAGGAAGCAGAAGTCCGCCGTGCCGACGTGCGAGGTCCAGATCTTCGCCCCGTTGACGACGTACTCGTCGCCGTCGCGCACGGCGGCGGTGCGCAGCGAGGCCAGGTCCGAACCGGCGTCCGGCTCCGAAAACCCCTGGCACCAGAAGGCCTCGCCCGCGGAGATCATCGGCAGGTGGTACTGCTTCTGCTCGGGCGTGCCGAAGGCCATGATGGCCGGGCCGATCCAGTTGACGTTCATGTACTGAGGGCCGCGCGGCTCGCCGATCGGCCACAGTTCCTCGGCCAGGATGAGCTGGCGCCAGGGCGAGGCGTCCTGCCCGCCGTATTCCACCGGCCAGCTCTGGGTCAGCCAGCCGCGCTCGGCCAGCGCCCGGCAGAAATCACGCGCCTGGCGCTTGTATTGCGGCAGGTTGGACTTGTCGTAGCCGCTCCAGCCCGGCGGCAGGTGTTCGGCCAGAAACTCACGGATGGAGCGCCGGTACTCCAGATCCTCTTCGCCCCACTCGAAACGCACGGTCCCCGTCCTCTAATGCTTACGCCGCGCTTTGGCCGGGCGTCCGGGCGAAGCCGACCAGTTGTCCGGCCATGATGGCGAGCTGCTCGCGCACGCCGTCCTGCAGGCAGTTGTCCTGCGCGTCGAAGGCGGGCGTTTTGGTGTTGACGATGATCCCCAGCGGCGTCGGCCAGCCCCGGAGCGCGTGGACGATACTGCGCAGCGAGGCGAGCGTGCTGGCCGCCCCCTGCCACCCCGCGCCCGTGGCGATGCAGCCCACAGCGCGGCCGTCGAAATAGGGCCTCGCGTCGCCGCTCATGTCTTCGACGTAGTCGAGGGCGTTCTTGATCATGCCGGCGACGCCGCCGTGGTAGCCGGGTGAGCCGATGACGATGCCGTCAGCCGCCCGCAGCGCCTCGACCAGGGCCACCGCGCCCTCGGCGCGGGTCGAACTGTTCGGCTCGTAGAAGGGCAGGTTGAGGTCGGCGCCCGTGAACATGCGCGTGCGCGCGCCCTGCGCCTCGGCCAGCTTCAGGACCAGGCGCACGGCGCGCTCGGTCGAGGAGTCCGGCTTCAGCGTGCCGCCCAGGCCAACGACAAACGGAGCGGTGGTCATGCCGCCTCCGCTCTCGCCAGCATGGCCTTCTTCTGGCGCGACGCGATCCACAGCAGCAGCATGCCGATCGGCGCGCAGGCGACGACGACGATGGCCATGGCCCAGCCGACCATGTGGGTGTCCTTGAAGACGAAGTCGGTCAGCGCGCCCACGGCCGTCGGCCCGCAGGCCAGTCCGATGAGGTTCAGGTAGGTCAGGTAGGCCGCCGACATCCGTCCCCGGAAATAGGTCGGCGTGACCAGCTGCAGGCCGGCGATTGAGTAGCCCTGGAAGGCGTAGGTGAAGAGGTAGAAGACGCCGAGCAGCAGCAGGAACAGCGTCGGCGAGCCCACCGTGAAGGCGTAGACCACCGCCGGAACGCTGAGCAGCCAGGTCAGCAGGTGGAAGCGCACGTGGGCGTCCTTGACGCCGTGCGAGTAGAGCCAGTCGACGACGATGGACCAGGTGATCTGCCCGGCGCCGGTGGCCAGGAACATCATCAGGCCAAAGCCCGCGCCGATCTCGGCCATGCTGATGTCGAAGGTCCGCGACATATAGGCCGGGATCCACGAGCTCAGCGCGTAGACCGCGATCGAGGTCATGCCGAAGCCGGCGTAATAGGGCGCGAGGAACTTCCAGTGGTCCTTGATGAAGGCCTTGCCGGCGCCGGCGGGGACCGGCACGCCGCCCTTGGCGCGGGTGCGCGTCTCGCGGACGGTGAAGACGAGCGGGGCCAGGATCACCGTCGGCGCGGCGACGATGAAGAAGACGACCTGCCAAGGGCGGAACTCACCGATGACCGGCGCGAACTGCTGGGCCAGGTTGCCGGCCCAGTCGACCAGCAGGCCGCTGAAGCCGAGCGCGAGCCCGCTGCCGAAGGTAACGCCCAGCATGTAGACCGACAAAGCCAGCGACAGGCGCTTGGGCGGGAACTGGTCGGCGATCATCGACTGGGCGGCGGGGGTCAGCGTCGCTTCACCGATGCCGACCGAAAGCCGGGCGATGGCGAGCTGCACATAGGTCATCGCCATGCCGCAGCCGGCGGTGGCGATGGCCCACAGGCCGGCGCCGATGGCGATCAGGCCGCGGCGGTTGTAGCGGTCGGCGATCCAGCCGGCGGGAATGCCCAGGGTCGTGTAGAAAACGGCGAACAGAGGGCCCATCAAGAGGCTCATCTGGAAGTCCGAAATCTTCAGATCATCCTTGATGGGCTGGACGAGCATCGTCAGCACCTGCCGGTCCATGTACGAGCACACGTACAGCAGGAACATGATGAAGACGGTGTACCAGGCGACCCGCGCGGGCGGGTAGGTCACGGCCGGAGCGGGTTCGGCCGCGGCGGCCGCGCCCTGGTCGGCGACGTCGGTAGCGGTCATTGCGCCACCGCGGCTTCCCTGGGCGCGGTCTCGCGCAGGATGACATCACGCGCCCCGGCGAGGTCCGACTTGCCGTTCGGCGAGCGCGGGACCTGGGCCACGATGGCGATGCGGCGCGGCACCTTGTAGCCGGCGAGTTCGGTGCGGACCCAGTCCTGCACGGCCTTCTCGGTCAGCGTAACGCCCGGCTCGGCCGACAGGACCGCGCCGACCGATTGCCCCCAGCGCTCATCCGGCACGCCGACGACGATGCAGTCGGCGACACCCGGCATGCGCAGGATGAGGTTCTCGACCTCCTCGGCGAAGATCTTCTCGCCCCCGGAGTTGATGCAGGAGGAGTCGCGGCCGAGAAAGCGGATCGAGCCGTCGGCCTCGATCGTCGCCCAGTCGCCGGCCATCACGTAGTTGACGCCGTTGATGGTGCGGTAGGTCTTGGCCGACTTCTCGGGGTCCTTGTGGTAGCCCGCGCCGACGGTCGCGCCGGCGCAAGCGATCATGCCGCGTTCGCCCGATCCCGGAACGACTTCGCTGCCGTCTTCACGCAGCACCTTGGTGGTCGGGTTGGGCGTGAAGACGCCGGTGTCGGGGATGTTGTCCTTCGTCGCATAGCTGGTGCCGACGTGGCCTTCGGACGAGCCGACGACGTCCATCAGGAGGGCGTCGGGCGCGTGCTTGAGCAGGATGCGCTTGGTCGGCGCGGTCCAGATCATCCCCGCGGAATAGACCGTCCGCAGCGAGCTGATGTCGTAGGGTTCTCCCCTCGCCTCGGCCTCTTCGAGTTCGTTGGCCAGCGGACGGGCGACCACGTCGCCGACGATGGTCAGGCTGGTGGCGCGGTGCTCCTCGATGGTGCGCAGGGACTCGGCGGCGTCGAACGACCAGGATGGCAGCATGACGACGATGCCGCCCGACAGCAGCGGCGTCAGGCCGCCGTAGCACATGCCGGTCGCGTGCATGTACGGGGGGATCACCACGCTGACGGGCAGACGATCTTCCTCGTAGAGCTTGCGCGCCTGCTCGGCGGCTTCCTGCGGCGTGTCGGGGCGTTTGGAGCCCATGGCGCCGGCGGCGATGGCCATGACGCCCATGGCCATGCGGCCGACGGTGTTGCGAACGCCCTTGGGCATACCGGTCGTGCCGCCGGTGTAAGTCATGTGCAGATCCATGCCGTCGCGCTCGATGCGCGGCATGGGCTCGTGGGCGGCGATGGCATCCTCCAGCGAGATCGAGCCAGGGACCAGGCCGCTGGAGCCGACCTCGACGAACATCTTGATGTTCGGCAGCCGGTCGGCGATGGCCGCCACCTGCGGGGCCAGCTTCTCGTCGTAGACGATGGCCTCGGCGTCGCAGTTGTCGAGCAGGTAGAGAAGCTCGTCGGCGACATAGCGATAGTTGGCGTTGATCGGCACGCCGCGCAGCTTCAGCGTCGCGTAGTAGGTTTCCAGGTACGCCGGGCTGTTGTGCAGGTAGTGGGCGACCGGGCTGCCGTGCCCAAGGCCTCTCGCCACCATGGCGGCGGCGAGGCGCGAGGCGCGGTCCTCGAACTCCCGCCGGTTACGCCGCGCGTCGCGCCAGACGAGCACCGGCGCGTCCGGGATGGCGTCGTTGACCGCCTCCAGCACGTCGGCCGTGTGCAGGATCGGAGGCTCGGTCACTTCAGCCATGTTTCCTCCCGGTCTCTTAGCTGGCGAGCGCGGTGATGCGCTGCTTGGGCTCTGGGGCTGGCCCGCCCATGAGGTCGTCGAAGTTCAGGGTGTAGAACTTCTCGCGGTCGGCCTCGGAGATGTTGTAGGCGTCGAGGCTCTTGTCGTACTTGCCGATCGGGTCGCGCCCGCCTTCCTTGTGCGGATAGTCCGACGAGAACAGCACCACCTCGGCTCCCGCCTCGCGCATGATCCAGCCGGTGTCCTCGAAGTGGAACGGCGAGAAGCGCACCTGGCGGCGCACGTAGTCGCTCAAGGGCAGGCTCAGGAGCTGCAGCCGCTCCTCGGCCTTGCGGTAGGCGGCCATGGCCGAGTCCAGGAAGCGCATCCACCCCGGCACCCAGTCGGCCCCGTACTCGACGATGCCGAAGCGCAGCTTGGGGTGACGGTCCAGCACGCCGTCGATGATCAGGACGTTCAGCGTCTCGATGAAGGGGAGCGGCGCGCCCAGGTACTGCACCGAGGTGAAGGTGCCATCGCCCCCGGCGTAGCCCTTGTCCACCCGCCTACCCGTGATGGAGAAGGCGTCGGACGGCTTACGACCGCCGCCGAGGTGATACATGATCGGCACGCCGGCTTCGGCGGCCATCGCCCACATCGGCTCCAGGCCCTCGTGCGAGGGCGAGTGGTTGCGGGGGCAGTCGACGGCCAGGGTGACGGCCTTGCAGCCCGCTTCCAGCGCGAACTTCATGTGCTCGACGGTGCGCTCGGGATCGGCCAGCGGCACGTAGCCCGCCGCGATCAGCCGCTCGTCCTCGGAGCAGAAGTCGAGCATGGCCCTGACGTGCGCCCGGGCCAGGCCGTAGACGAAGTCCATGTCCTCGCCCTGCTCGTACTCGCGAAGCTGCAGGCGCAGGAAGCTGTCGTAGACGATCTGGCGCTTGAAGCCCAAGAGGTCCAAGGCCTTGGAGCGGTCCTCCTTGATGAAGGCCCCCATGGCGTCCCACAGCTTCCTCTGCATCAGCTCGCCCTCGCGGGCGGCGAGGAAGGTCTCGTCGTGGTGCCTGGCGGCGGCCTCGCCGAAGTTCTCGGCGGTGAAGCCGCTGGAGGCCGAGTAGAGCGGCTCGCACTTGTCGCGGACCGACTTCTCCATGAACGGATAATAGAAGTCCGGGGTCTCGAAGATGTGCGAATCCGCGTCCTGGATCTCGCGCCCCGCCGAATAGGTCGTCATGTCAAAAGGCTCCGCTGGCCCGCAAGCGGCGGGCTCGAAAATTCAGCCTCATGGTGATTTTTGCGCCCAACCCGGTCAAGTAAATGACGGCCCACCGCGCTTGACTTCCAGTATAACCAGCTTGGACTAGGCGTCCATGACGAGGGCTCCGGCTGTGACGAACAAGGCTACTTTTCGTCCAATACTCAAGCTAGGCCGAAGAGTGAGGAAAAGGGCGGGATGACCGAGGCCACCCCGCCAGTAACGGACGCTGCGGGAGCCAGCGATCCGCGGTTCTTTCCTCAGCGATCTCTCGGGAGTCCGAGAAGCCGCTCACCGATAATGTTTCGCCTGATCTCGGATGTGCCGCCGCCGATCGTCTGCAGCTGCGAGCGGTAGTACTCGTAGGTCCAGTTCTCGTCCGAGGCGCCCATGTCCATCATTTCGTCGCCCATCAGGTCGGCGCCCATGCGGTAGATCCGCTGCAGCATCTCCGAATTGTAGACGGCGATGATCGTGCCCTCCGAGCCGGGCACGAAGTCCCGCTGGGCGCGCGAGATCGAGGCGTAGCTCATGGCCCGAAGCGCCGCGATTTCGGCCCTCAGGCTGGCCAGCCGCCCGGCGATCTCGTCGTCCTTGATGGCGGGGCGCAGACCGTCCGGACCGATGCGGGTCTGCGCGAGATGGATCAGCCGCTCGATCTCGCGCGACATCTGGATCTGCTCGGCCAGCGCCGCGGTGCCGCGTTCGAAGCCGAGCGTGGCCATGGCGACGTTCCAGCCGTCGTTGACCTCGCCCATGACGTTCTTCAGCGGGATGCGGACGTTGTCGTAGAACACCTCGCAGAAGTGCGAGGCGCCATCCATGCATTTGATCGGCCGGATGTCGACGCCCGGCGCATGCATCTCGCCAACGACCCAGGTGATGCCCTTGTGCTTGGGCGCATTGGGGTCGGTCCGCACCAGTAGTTCCTGATAGTCGGCGTACTGCGCGCTGCTGGTCCAGATCTTCGAGCCGTTGATGACGAGGTGGTCGCCGTCGATCTCGGCGCGGGTGCGAAGACCCGCGAGGTCCGACCCCGCCCCCGGCTCCGAGAAGCCCTGGCACCAGGGCGTCTCACCCCGCAGGATCCGCGGCAGATAGAAATTCTTCTGCTCTTCGGTTCCGCGCGCGATGACCGTCGGCCCGGCGTGGCTGAGCGCGACGAAGAAGACGCCGAGATAGGGCCCTTCGGCCGCGGCGTACTCCTCCCACCAGATCAGCTGCTGGATCAGCGACAGGCCCTTGCCGCCATACTCCTTCGGCCAGGAGATGCCCGCCCAGCCGGCCTCGTACTGCTTGCGCTGCCAGGCATGGTCGAACTCGGCCATGGCCGGGCCGTCGTGCGGGCGGCGTTCCTTGGGCACGTTGGTCCGAAGCCAGTCGCGGACCTCTTCGCGGAAAATCCGCTCCTCGGCGGTGAAGTCGAGATTCATCGCCGGCTCCTACTGCGGGGCCGGCTGGTCGAGCAGCGCCATCTGCTGACGCCGCACCGAGCCGCCGAAGTGGTCGAGCAGGTGCGCGCGCTTCAGGAACAGGTGCGCCGGCAGCTCGGTCGTGAAGCCGATGGCGCCGTGCACCTGGATGTTTTCCTTGGCGTTGAGCAGCGCGTACTGCGTGGCCAGCAGCTTGGCGGCGATGGCCTGGAACTCGGCGTCCGGCCGGTCGTCGCGCACCGTGATCGAGGCGAAGGCGACCTGGGCGTTCACCGCGTCGGCGCGGATCGCCATGTCGGCGCACTTGTGCTTGACGGCCTGGAACTTGCCGATCGGGCTGCCGAACTGCTCGCGCACCTTGGCGTAGCCGGAGGCCATGTCGCGGGTCTGCTCGCACATGCCGGCCAGCATGGCGGCGGTCAGCAGGAGCGCGTTGCGATGGATACCGGCTTCCGGGCCCACGTGGGCGACCGTCGCCGTGCCGTTCAGGTCGCCGATCTCCAGCGACAGGGCGTCGTCGGCGCTGCGCGTCGGCTGCAGGTCGTTCATGGCCCGCCGTTCGACCAGCGCCGCGCCCTCGGGGCTGACGAACAGCGCCAGCGGCGCGTCCTCGCCGTCGAAGATCTGGAACTTGCCGGTGACCCGCTCGCCGATCTCGACGGGACCGACGGCGACGGTGAGCGCCGGGCGCACCTCGCCCGAGATGATCGAGGCGGCCAGCTCGTGATTGCCCGAGGCCGCCGCAACCCGCGCGCCGAGGCTGGCGGCGATGGCCGAGGGCGTGACCAGCGAGCGGCCAAGCTCGCGGAACAGCAGCGCCTCCTCGACCTGCGAGTAGCCAATGCCGCCGGCTTCCTCAGGGAGGCCCAGGCCAAACCAGCCGAGCTCGCCCATGTCGCGCCATTTGGCGTGATCGGCGTCGGAGTTGGCCCGGCCGCTCTTCACGGCCAGCCGCTCCAGCGGCAGTTCGCTCTTCAGGAAATCGGCGACGCTGTCGGCGATCTGCTGCTGCTCATCGGTGACGACTAGATCGACCATCGCTCAGCGCCCCTCGAACACGGGTTCGCGCTTTTCCAGGAACGCCAGGACGGCGGCGCCGTGGTCGGCGGAAAGCTGGCTGGTCGTCTCGAGGCCGAGGTGGGTGTCCATGTAGACCTGCGCCTGCTGGCGAAGCTCCATGTTGAGCGCCCGCTTGGTGCCGCCGATGGCGACCGTGGCGCCGTTGCCAAGCCGGTCGGCCCAGTGGTTCACGCGCTCGTCGAGCTGGTCGGCGGTGACGGACTCGGTGATGAGGCCGATCTCGGCGGCTTCCTTGCCGGTCAAGAGGTCGCCGGTCAGCAGGTAGCGGCGCGCCTTCATCAGGCCGACCAGATGCGGCCACAGCAGCGAACCGCCGTCGCCGGCCACCAGCCCGATCTTCACGTGCGTGTCGCCGATCTTGGCCGTCTCGACCATGATGGTGATGTCGCAGCAGAGCGCGATCGTCGCGCCGACGCCGATGGCGTGGCCGTTGATGCGGGCGATGATCGGCTTGTCGCACTCGAGCATGTTGAGGACGAGCTCGCGCGCCTCGACCATGCCGGCGCACCAGCGGGCGTGGTTGTGCAGCTCGTCGTGCATGGTCTGGATGTTGCCGCCGGCGGAGAAGCCCTTCTCCCCTGCCCCGGTGAAGACGACGGCGCGGGTTTCGGGGTCGCGCGCGATGACACGGAACAGGTAGCCCAACTCCTTGTGGGCGTCCGGCGTCATGGCGTTGAGTGGCGGGTTATCGAGCGTGAGCCAGAGCACGGGGCCCTTGCGCTCGATCTTCACGCCCTTGAAGTCGTCGTACATCCGGTTCTCTCCGTGAATTCGGGATCAGGTCGCTGCGGCCACGGCCATCGCGGGATTGGGGCCCTCGGCGAGGGCGCGGCGCTCGCGGGCCGCGATCCACAGCGACAACATGCCGATCGGGGCGCAGGCGATGACCACGATGCCCATGGCCCAACCGAGCTTCTGCGGGTCGCGGAACACGTAGTCGGTGAGCAGGCCCACCGTCGTCGGACCGAACAGCATGCCGATCAGGTTGGTCCAGGCGAGGAAGGCCGCCGACATTCGCCCGCGAAACTGCGTCGGCGTGATCAGCTGCAGGCCGGCGTTGGCGTAGCCCTGGAAGGCGAAGGTGAAGAGGAAGAAGACGCCGATCGCCAGCAGGAAGACGGTCGGGCTGCCGGTCATGAAGGCGTAGATCACCGCCGGGATGCTGACGAGCCAGGTGTAGACGTGGAATTTGGCGTGGATGTCCTGACGCCCGCCAACGAACAGTCGGTCCACCACCATCGACCACATGATCTGACCCGTGCCGGTGGCCAGGAACATCATCAGGCCATAGCCGATGCCGATCTCGGTCATCGTCAGGCCTTCGTAGCTGCGCGACATGTGGGCGGGGATCCAGCCGACCAGCGCGTTGACCGCGATCGAGGTCATGCCGAAGCCGATGAAGTAGGGCGTCAGGAGCCGCCAGTGGGAGCGCAGGAAGGCCTTGCCGGCGCCGGGCTCGATGGCCGCCTTGGCCTGCCGGCGCGTGCGTCCGTCCCGGACGGTGAAGACCAGCGGCGCCAGGATGATGGTCGGCGCGGCGACCAGGAAGAAGACGACCTGCCAGGGCTTGAAGCCGCTCAGGAACGGAAGCGTCCGCGCAACGCCGTCGGCGGCATCGACGATGATGCCGCTAAGCGCCAGCGCCAGGCCGCCGCCGAAGGTCACGCCCAGCATGTAGACCGAGATGGCCAAGGACAGCCGCTTGGGCGGAAACTGCTCTGCGATAAGCGAGTGGGCGGCGGGGGTAAGGCTCGCCTCGCCCACGCCGATGGAAAGCCGCGCGACGGCCAGCTGCCAGTAGGTGGCAGCCAGCCCGCTCGCGGCCGTCGCCATGCCCCAGAGTGTCGCGCCGATGGCGATCAGGCCGCGGCGGCTGAAGCGGTCGGCGATCCAGCCGGCGGGAATGCCGAGCACGGTGTAGAGGACGCCGAACGCCGGCCCGATCAGCAGGCTCATCTGGAAGTCGGTGACCTGCATGTCCGCCTGGATCAGCGGCACCAGCATCGTCAGCACTTTGCGGTCCATGTACGAGCACACGTACAGGAGCATCATGATCGCCACGGTGTACCAGGCCACCATGGGTGAGGGATAGGATCCGGCCTTCTGCTCCGGCGCTCCGCTCATGACGCCACCGCTTCGGGCTCTGCCGAGGTTTCCGCGAGGATGACGCGTTTGGCGCCCTCGATGTCGGATTTGCCGTTGGGCGCGCGGGGGAATTTCTCGACGATGGCGATGCGGCGCGGCACCTTGTAGCCGGCCAGTTCGGTGCGAACCCACGCCTGCACGGCCTTCTCGGTGAGCGTGCCGCCCGGCGTCGGTTGCAGCACCGCGCCGACCACCTGCCCCCAGCGCTCGTCCGGCACGCCGACGACGATGCAGTCGGCGACCCCCGGCATACGCAGGATCAGGTTCTCGACCTCCTCGGCGAAGATCTTCTCGCCGCCGGAGTTGATGCAGGAGGAGTCACGGCCGAGGAACCGGATCGACCCGTCGGCCTCGATGGTCGCCCAGTCGCCGGCAATGGCGTAGCTGACGCCGTTGATCGTTCGATAGGTCTTGGCCGACTTCTCGGGGTCCTTGTGGTAGCCGGCCCCGACGGTCGCCCCAGCGCAGGCCAGGATGCCCCGCTCGCCGGAGCCGGGAGCGATCTCGCGGCCGTCGTCGGCCAGCACCTTGGTGCTCGGGTTGGGTGTGAAGACGCCGGTGTCGGGCACGTTCCCGCGCGTGGCGTAGCTGGTGCCGACATGGCCTTCGGACGAGCCGACCACGTCGATCAACGTCGCGTGCGGCATGTGCTCCAGCAGCATTCGCTTGATCGGCGCCGACCAGATCATGCCGGCCGAGTACATCGTGCGCACGCAGGTGACGTCGTAGGGCTGACCGGCCTTCGCGGCACGCTCCAGCTCGGCGGCCAGCGGGCGGGCGACCACATCGCCGACGATGGTGACGCTGGTGGCCTGGTGCTCCTGGATGGTGCGCAGCGCTTCGCCCGCGTCGAAGGACCAGGACGACAGCATGACGACCCGGCCGCCGGACATCAGCGGCACCTGCGCGCCATAGGCCATGCCGGTTGCGTGCATGAAGGGCGGCAGGACGACGCTGACCGGCTGGGCGCCGGACTCGACGAGCCGTTTCGCCTGCGCCGCCGCGTCCTGAACGGTGGTAGGGGCCGAAGCGCCCAGCGCGTTCGCGGCGATGCCCATGATGCCCCGGGCGTATGGCCCGATGGTGCGCATGACCCCCTTGGGCAGGCCGGTGGTGCCGCCGGTGTAGGTGAGCTGCCGGTCGTCGGGGGAGCGCTCAACGCGCGGCATAGGCGCGTGGCCGGCGATCGCCTCTTCATAGGAAACCGAACCCGGCACGACGCCGCTGGAGCCGACCTCGATGAACCGCTTCACCTTCGGCAGGCGGTCGGCGATGGCGGCGACGCGCGGCGCCAGCTTTTCGTCGTAGACGACGGCCTCGGCGTCCGAGTTGTCGAGCAGGTAGAGCAGCTCTTCGGAGACGTAGCGGTAGTTCCCGTTCACCGGGATGCCGCGCATCTTCAGCGTCGCCAGATAGGTCTCGAGGTAGGCCGGGCTGTTGTGCAGGTAGAGGACGACCGGGCTGCCATGCGCCAGCCCGGCCTCGGTCAGGACCGTGGCCAAACGCGCCGCGCGGTCCTCGTACTCACGCCAGCTGCGCCGAACGTCGCGCCAGACCAGAGCGGTGGCGTTGGGGATCGCGTCGCTGATGGCCTCGAGAATATCCGCAACGTGCAGCGCGGGGGCCGCCCCACTGTTGGGCTGCGCCAAAACCACTCTCCTACTAACTGGCGAGCGCGGTGATGCGCTGCTTGGGCTCTGGGGCTGGACCGCCCATGAGGTCGTCGAAGTTCGTGGTGTAGAACTTCTCGCGGTCGGCCTCGGAGATGCCGTAGGCGTCCATGCTCTTGTCGTACTTGCCGATCGGATCGCGCCCGCCTTCCTTGTGCGGATAGTCCGACGAGAAGAGGACGACCTCGGCGCCGGCCTCGCGCATGATCCAGCCGGTGTCCTCGAAGTGGAACGGCGAGAAGCGCACCTGGCGGCGCACGTAGTCGCTCAAGGGCAGGCTCAGGAGCTGCAGCCGCTCCTCGGCCTTGCGGTAGGCGGCCATGGCCGAGTCCAGGAAGCGCATCCACCCCGGCACCCAGTCGGCCCCGTACTCGACGATGCCGAAGCGCAGCTTGGGGTGACGGTCCAGCACGCCGTCGATGATCAGGACGTTCAGCGTCTCGATGAAGGGGAGCGGCGCGCCCAGGTACTGCACCGAGGTGAAGGTGCCATCGCCCCCGGCGTAGCCCTTGTCCACCCGCCTACCCGTGATGGAGAAGGCGTCGGACGGCTTACGACCGCCGCCGAGGTGATACATGATCGGCACGCCGGCTTCGGCGGCCATCGCCCACATCGGCTCCAGGCCCTCGTGCGAGGGCGAGTGGTTGCGGGGGCAGTCGACGGCCAGGGTGACGGCCTTGCAGCCCGCTTCCAGCGCGAACTTCATGTGCTCGACGGTGCGCTCGGGATCGGCCAGCGGCACGTAGCCCGCCGCGATCAGCCGCTCGTCCTCGGAGCAGAAGTCGAGCATGGCCCTGACGTGCGCCCGGGCCAGGCCGTAGACGAAGTCCATGTCCTCGCCCTGCTCGTACTCGCGAAGCTGCAGGCGCAGGAAGCTGTCGTAGACGATCTGGCGCTTGAAGCCCAAGAGGTCCAAGGCCTTGGAGCGGTCCTCCTTGATGAAGGCCCCCATGGCGTCCCACAGCTTCCTCTGCATCAGCTCGCCCTCGCGGGCGGCGAGGAAGGTCTCGTCGTGGTGCCTGGCGGCGGCCTCGCCGAAGTTCTCGGCGGTGAAGCCGCTGGAGGCCGAGTAGAGCGGCTCGCACTTGTCGCGGACCGACTTCTCCATGAACGGATAATAGAAGTCCGGGGTCTCGAAGATGTGCGAATCCGCGTCCTGGATCTCGCGCCCCGCCGAATAGGTCGTCATGTCAAAAGGCTCCGCTGGCCCGCAAGCGGCGGGCTCGAAAATTCAGCCTCATGGTGATTTTTGCGCCCAACCCGGTCAAGTAAATGACGGCCCACCGCGCTTGACTTCCAGTATAACCAGCTTGGACCACACGTCCATGACGAGGGCCGGATTTTGACGCCACGGCCAAGCCCGCCCGACCATCGCCGCTCAGTCGGGTTGCCGACAATGCCGAACAACGCCTTGTATTAGCACAGCTTTATAAAATGCAGGCGGCACGCTGTCTTTGATAGCGCGGGTCACAGGTCGCATTCAACAGCCTCGGAGGAAGCTGAGCGTCGCGCACCCGTGCCCCTACGGCATCCCCAAGCCAGCTTATTGACGAGGTTAAACGGCCGTAGTCACATCGCCTCACCCGTCGAATTATAGACGAGTAGTGGGACGATACACACAAGAAATACTCAAAAGGGGATTGGGCTTCTCTTATAGCCCCCCACGATAGTAGGAGAGGAACTCGTGGAAGCAATACATAAGGACGGTCGAAGGATTTCGGCCGTCAGAAACACCCTGCTGGCGTCAGTCGCCGTCGCAGCCTTCGCTCCGGCCATCGCCGCGGCGCAGGAAGAGGCAGCGCGGGGCGACATCCAGACGCCCCAGACCACCGTGCTCGAGGAAGTCATCGTCACGGCGCAGCGCCGCGAGGAACGGCTGCAAGACGTGCCGGTGGCGGTGTCGGCGTTTACGGGCGCCCAGCTGGAGCGTCGCAACGTCGAGGCCAGCGAGGACCTGACCAAGATCACGCCCGGCCTCTCCTTCGCGCAGACGGGCTACACGCCCCAGCCCACCATTCGGGGCGTCGGCACGCGCGGCGTGTCCGCCGGCGAAGAATCGACCGTTTCGCTCTACATCGACGGCATCTACCAGCCGTACATGACCAACGGCTTCTTCAAGCTGAACAGCGTTCAGCGGATTGAAGTGCTGAAGGGCCCCCAGAGCACCCTCTACGGCCGTAACTCCACGGGCGGCGCAATCAATGTCATCACCGTCGATCCCCCGGTCGGCTGGGACGCCAAGGCCAGCGCCAGCTACGGCAGCTTCAACGAGTTCACCGGCAAGGTTTACCTCGGCGGCGGCACCGAAACCCTCGGGGCCGACATCTCGGCCGTCTACTGGAAGGCCGACGGCTACCTACACGACATCGTCAGCAACACGGACCGTGGCGACCAGAGCGACTACACGGTCCGGGGCAAGATCCAGTGGCGCCCCACCGACGCCATCACCCTGACGCTGAGCGGCGCCCACGCGCAGAGCAAGGACTTCCTGGCCAACCTTGGCCGGCCGGTGAACGGCAACACCATCGCCGCTCGCTGGACACCGAAGCCCGAACTGCCGATGGGCGCCTATGACGTCGCCTTCGGCCGGGACATCTCGTTCAAGACGATCACCGACAACGTCGCGCTGCTGGGCTCGTTCGACCTCGGCTGGGCCGAGCTGGGCACCGTCAACAGCTACATGCGGACGGAAACCAAGCTGTTCGGCAACGACCCGTCGGCGACGGCGGCGCCGGTGTTCCGCAGCTTCACCTCGGCGAACCCGTCGTCCTACTACAACGAAGTCTTCCTGCGCTCGAGCGGCGACAACCGCTTCGACTGGATCGTGGGCGCGGTCTACTTCACCGACGAAGCGCCCTACACCGACTACCGCATCTACACCTGGTCGGCGACGACGGGTAACTTCACGCTGACCCAGCACCGCAACGCGGTCGGCACCGACTCCAAGGCCGTCTACGCCCAGGGCACTTTCGACGTCACCGACAAGCTCTCGGTCACGCTCGGCGCCCGCTACACGGACGAAGAGAAGTGGATGGAGCGTCGGAAATACCGCACCGGCCAGGTCACCGGCGTGCTGACCGACTGGAGCGAGCCGGATCTTGAATACATCAGCGGCGGAACCGTGCTGCCGACCGTCAAGGAGACGGTGAATTTCGAGAACTTCAGCCCCTCGATCAACATCCAGTACAAGTTCAACGAGGACTTCAACGTCTACGCCAAGGCCGGCAGCGGCTTCAAAAGCGGCATCTTCTCCGCCGGCAGCTCCAGCCTGCTGCCCGCCGATCCGGAAGAGATCACCCAGTACGAGCTTGGCCTGAAGTCCGACCCGCTGCCCTGGCTGCGCGTCAACGTCGCCGCCTACTACAGCGACTA